>DRGV01000019.1 GCA_011049955.1 bacterium | reverse complement strand
ATCCTATCCTTAGGGACTAACTTACTTAGGGTCAGGGTAGTAGATAAATTAGTGATCAGGGTTGTCAAGTCTCTATTATTAATCCCGATGATCTGGACCTTGCTTGCTAAAACCTTACTCACTTCTTCTTTACTATGGACCTCTACCAGGCAATCCAGTCCCAGATTATGGGCACATTCTAAGAAGCTATTTATCTGGGCCTCGACCAGAATAGAAGTAATCAAAAGTATGGCATCTGCCTTATTTGCTCTCGCCTGATATATCTGATACTCATCAACAATAAAGTCCTTCTGTAAGATGGGAATGGTGGTCACTTCCTTTACTCGAGAGAGAAAGCCCAGGCTTCCATAGAAGAATTTCTCTGTAGTCAGGACAGAGATGGCGCTTGCTCCGGACTCCTGGTAGATCTTGGCGATCTCTACGGGATTGAACTCTTTCCTAATTACTCCTTTAGAGGGGGAAGCCCTCTTTATCTCAGCAATGAGGTTCAGACCCTCCTTTGATATGGCTTCTTTAAAATTTCTTGTATGGGGTAAATCGGTGATCTGGGACTTCAGAGTCTCCAAAGGTATATTTATTTTATCTCTCTCTATCTCTTTTCTTTTGTAGGTGATGATGCTCGCTAACTCCCCAACCATTTTATCCTCACTACGTTCGGATAGTTTATTAGTTTATTAGCACGCTCATTACATTCGCTTTAGTTGTTAGTTAAAGGATTTTACTAACTACTAAAGGGCTTTAGCCCGTCCTAACTACTAACCAACTGTTTAATTATGTGCGTTTCGAATATTTCTTAAGCAGCTCTAACTTCTCCTTTGCCCGTCCAGAGTCAATGGCTTCCTCTGCCAATTTAATTCCCTCTTTTAAATCTTTTGCTTTGCCACCAGCAACGATGGCCGCAGAGGCGTTCAAGAGCACGATATCTCTCTGGGGTCCCTTCTTTCCTCCTAAGACATCATGGGCAATCTTCACATTATGGGGAATATCCCCTCCTAAGATATCATCCAACTTTGCTCTATTTATACTAAAATCCTCTGGCTTAATGGAATAGGTGGTGACCTTTTCCTCCTTTAGCTCCGAGACCTTAGTAGGAGAGGTAGTAGTAATCTCATCCAACCCATCCTCACCATGAACTACAAAGGCATGTTTAGAACCCAAATTCTTCAATACCCCGGCAATGGTCTGGGTGAGTTTATCGCTATAGACCCCCAGGACCTGGACCTGGGCGCCTGCTGGATTAGTCAAAGGGCCTAAGATATTGAATATGGTCCGGATTCCCATCTCTCTTCGTGGGCCAATGGCATACTTCATGGCCCCATGCAAAAGGGGGGCAAATAAGAAACCAATTCCAATCTCTTCAATACATTTCTCAACAGTTTTTACTTCGACATCGAGGTTGACCCCCAATCCCTCTAAGAGGTCAGCACTTCCACACTGGCTGGATACCGCCCGATTCCCATGCTTTGCTACTGCCAGTCCACATCCCGCAACGACGAAGGCCGCAATGGTTGAGATATTGAAGGTATTGGGAAGATCCCCGCCTGTTCCACAGGTATCAACGATGGGCTCCTTCTTCACCTTTATCTTGGTCACCTTCTCCCTCATGACCAGAGCCGCTCCAGTAATCTCCTCCACTGTCTCGCCCTTTAACCTCAGAGCGGTTAGAAACCCTCCTATCTGAGCGGGAGTGGCATTCCCGGTCATGATCTCGTTCATCACCCCCACCATCTCTTCCCGGGTCAGATTCTTCTTCTCAATTAACTTACTAATTGCTTCTTTGATCATCTTAATCCTCGTTACACTCGGATAGTTTGTTAGCACGCTCGTTTTACTCGCTTTAGTTGGTTAGTTATTAGTTAAAGTATTTTACTAACTACTAAAGGGCTTTAGCCCGTCCTAACTACTAACCAACTTCTACTATCTTACTTTTTCTCTTTCTTTCCAAGAGCCTCGTAGGTCTTTTCTATAGTCTCCTTTGGACCATAGACCTTCTTTGGCTCAAAGACCTTCTTTCCAATTATCTTTACTTCTCCATTCTTCTTCATCTGGCGATAGAAACAGGACCAGTAGCCCTTGTGGCAGGCGCCTCTTACCTGGTGCGCCTTAATCAAAAGGGTATCTGCATCGCAGTCAAAGTAGATATCCTCCACTTGCTGATAATTGCCTGATTCTTCACCCTTTAGCCATAACTTCTCTCTTGACCGACTCCAGAAATGGGTCTTTCCGGTCTCCATGGTCATGATGAAGGCCTCCTCATTCATATAGGCGAGCATCAAAACCTCATTGGTATCAACATCCTGAATAATAACCGGAATGAGACCTTTCTTATCGAACTTTAACCTTTCTAATAGTTTTTTCATAACTGTCCCCTGTTTTCTTTGAATCGGAGAATCGGCGAAGCGGGGAACCCCGAAGGAAAGCCTACGGCTTCCAACGGGGCAGGTCGGAGATGGTCACCGTTTCACCGGATCATTTACCCCGTTAGAGGGCAAAGCCTTTCTAATGGGGCCGTTTCTCCCTTTCCCCGTGTCCCCGTTTCATTAGTTACTGCTTACCTATCCCGATAGCCTTCTCCAAATCTACCTGGCCCGTATAGAGGGCTTTGCCGATAATAACCCCGGATAGGCCTTTCTTTTCCAAGGGCTTTAATTTTCTTATGTCTTCTAAAGAAGAGATTCCTCCAGAGATTATTAAAGGAATATTTACTACTTTCAGCATCTTCTTGATCTGGGAGATATTCGGCCCTTTTAAAGTCCCGTCTCTTCTTATATCGGTAAAAATAATGTTTCTTACCCCCAATTTTACCATCTCCCGAGCTAAAACTGGAGCAGTCTTTCTGGTCTTCTTCTCCCATCCCTGGACTCTAACCTTTAGATTAGAGGCATCGATGCTCACCATTATTCTCTTTTTGAACTTCTTTACTGCTTGTTTGACGAATTCTGGTTTGGAGATGGCAGTAGTGCCTAAGATCACATATTCCACACCACAATCCAGAACTTCTCTGATGGTCTTTAGACTTCTTACTCCGCCCCCAAATTGAATGGGTATCTTAATGCTTTTAGCAATTCTTTTGACTATTTTTAGGTTCTGGGGTTCTCCTTCAAAGGCTCCATCCAGATCAACGATATGGAGTCTCTTCGCTCCTTTTAGCTCCCACAATTCGGCTACAGCAACGGGCTCCTTAGAGTAAACTTCTTCAGAAGATAATCTGCCCTCTCTTAGTCTCACGCACCTTCCCTCAATGAGATCGATGGCCGGAATGATAAACACATTTCCTCGCTTTGCTCGGAAGTAAACAATAACCAGTTTGACAGGGAGACAGTGGGGCAGTTTGACAGTTTGACAAATAGACAGATTCAACTGACTAAAGTGACTCAACTGGTGTAAGTAATAGTAGAAAATGGGGGAAAAATTTATTTTAAATCTTTGAAATTTCAGTAAAGTGTTTGGTGCTTAATCAATGATACCTTTGGTAGAAGGTACATCTTTTCTGCGGGGGTCAATCTCCACAGCCTGACGCAAAGCAAGACCCAGAGCTTTAAAGATAGGTTCCAATATCGTATGTATATCAGGCCTAGGCTCAGGAATTTTTATATCCTCAATAATCAAATTAATCCCACTTTGTTTAGTAAACGATTCCCAGAAATGATCAAAATCTATCTTGGAATATTCTTCTTTTTCATGAAACCAAAGTGGTCCACCATTATAAAAACCCCTGCCACTTATATCCAGGGTGACCCTAGCCAGTATACCTTCCATAGGCACTGAGGCAAATCCGAATCTTTTTATTCCTCTTTTATCGCCTAAAGCCTTCTTAAATGCCTGGCCGAGAACAATACCAATATCCTCATTAGTATGATGGATATCAACCTCTAAATCTCCTCTTTTTAGCTCAATCTCTAAATCAAATAATCCGTGGAAGGCAAAGAGTTCCAACATATGATCCAGCAACCCAATACCTGTCTTTATTCGGGTGTTTCCTGACCCATCGAGATTAAGTTTTAATTGAATATCTGTTTCTTTCGTCTCTCTTTTTACCTCGGCTGTTCTCTTTGCCATTTTATTTCCTCCTCCTTGCTTCAACTGCTTTTGCGTGACCCTCCAATCCTTCCCTTCGGGCAAGTTCTATAATCTCTCTTGCTTCTTTCTTTAGGGCTTCTTTGGAATAAGAGATAATGTGAGAGGACTTGAGAAAGTCTCTCACTCCTAAAGGAGAACAGAATCGTGCTGTTCCACTTGTGGGCAGGATGTGATTTGGTCCCGCGATATAGTCCCCCACCGATTCGGGAGTATAGGCGCCCAGAAATATAGCAGCGGCGTTCTTAATCTTCTTTGCTACTTCTTTGGGATTACCGGTCATAATTTCCAGGTGCTCGGGTGCAATCTCATTGACAAGATTGATCGCTTCCTTCAAGTTTTTAGTAATAATTAAAGCTCCATTATTATTTAAGGAAGTATTGATTATCCCCTTTCGCCTCAGGGATTTAACCTGTTCCTTAATCTCCTTTTCCACTTTTTGGGCTAATTTCAAAGAAGTAGTAACAAGAATAGGCCAGGATAGTCTGTCATGCTCTGCTTGAGCGATTAGGTCACCAGCAATAAATGAAGGATTAGCACTCTCATCGGCTAAGATTAAGACTTCACTTGGCCCAGCGAGCATATCAATGTCTACCTCACCATAGACAAGTCTCTTCGCCAAGGTAACATAGATATTCCCTGGGCCGACGATTTTATTTACCTGAGGGATGGTCTCTGTACCGTAGGCCAAAGCAGCAATGGCCT
>DRGV01000018.1 GCA_011049955.1 bacterium | reverse complement strand
CAAAGAGCGTAATGGCTATCGGCTTGGGTGTTTTGCCTGCTCTGACCACGGCTCCAAAATCTATTCTTAACATAATTGGATATATCATAAAGAATAGAGCGATGGCTATCGGTATCCAAACGTCAGCTATGGTAAAACGAAGGATAAATTTGCCGAGCTGGGGAAAAATCCTTCCCGCTATTATCCCTATTCCCATAGATAGAAAGACCCACAGGGTCAGATACCTTTCAAAAAAGCTCAGTTTTTCCTTATGTTTGTGCACAGTTGTCTCCTATTCTTTGATTGGATTCCTTGCCGATAGGTTTCTGAGCCAATGATGTATAACTTAGAATGAGCCAAACAAGTTGCCTCTTTTATTCGCTTTGCTCATAAAATAACTGAACTACTTCGTTTATGCACGATTCTTGTTTTTTATCCGTGCTCATCCGTGTTGTTATCCGTGTCTATCCGTGTTTATGGTCGGGGCGACTGGATTCGAACCAGCGACCTCCTGAACCCCATTCAGGTGCGCTAAACCAACTGCGCTACGCCCCGATAAACGCCTACGGCGTAAATAAGTTGATAAGTAAATACGTTGATAAGTTAATAAGAAAATACCTAAATACGTGAATGCGTTAATGCGTTTACGCGACGTGCGACTTGCGATGTGCGATTAGCGATTTGTAGCCTGCAGCTTGTAGCCTGCAGCCTGGGGCTTGGAGCCTGTAACCTGTAGCCTGCAGCCTGTAGCCAATTACTTATTGAGGACTCTTAAGATTTTACGGAGTTCTCTCTTACACTCCTTTATCAGATCGGGCAAGAGCGTCTCTGTCTTTAGCCTCTTCTTTGCCCCGGCAATGGAATATTTTTCCTTATAGAGTAAATCCTTTATCCTGAGGATAGTCTGAATATCCTTCTTCTGATACCTTCTCCTTTTCGTTTCGGACTTCACGGGTTTCAAAAATTGCTTGAACTCCTTCTCCCAGTATCTCAAGACATGGGAGGGAACCCTGGTAATCTTACTTACCTCGGTAATAGAAAAGAATAGTTTATTCGGAATGCGGACTTTCATTTTTCCTCACTCTGTTCAGACACAGATACTGGATGCTCGATCCCCGCCTTTGGCGAGGCTCGCCTTTGGCGGCTGAATCCTTGATCCTTGTTCTTGATAACTTGCCTGCCCCGTAGGGTCGCGAAGCGACTCCTTCGGGGATTGCTCAATTGCTTAATTGCTGTCCCACTTTCTCACTTTCTCACTTTCTCCCCGTCGCCGGCTCTCACTTCCTCACTTTCTCTCTTAAGATGGGGGCAGGACGAAATACGGGAACCTTCCGAGAAGGAATTTTCAGAGTCTCTCCAGTCTTGGGGTTGCGTCCTCTCCTCTCCTTTGCTATCCTAATATCAAAACTGCCCAATCCCTGGATCTGTATCTTCTCCCCCCGAGAGAGGCTCTCCCCTATCCCCTCAATGATGGCCTCCATGGCTTCCTTTGCTTTTTTCTTAGAGAAGCCAAGAGATACTATCCTGTTAACCAAGTCTTTCTTAATCACCGATCTTCTCTCTTCGTCTTTCTGGTCATGAGTTCAAACTCGGCATCCTTGGGGTTCTTCCCTTTAAAAAGGATATTATAGAGTTCCCCAGTAATGGGCATCTCCACCTTATACTTCTTGGCTAATTCATAGGCGCTTTTTGTGGTGGGCACCCCCTCAGTAACCATCCCAATCTCTTTCTGGGCCTCCTCTAACTTTCTTCCTTTAGCGATTCTTTCTCCTAAGCCCCGATTCCTACTATGTCTACTAATGCAGGTGGTAATGAGATCTCCTATCCCTGATAATCCGGCAAAGGTCTCCTGCTTGGCTCCCATGGCCACTCCCAACCGAGCAATCTCCACTATTCCCCGGGTCATTAAAGCCGCCTTACTGCTATCCCCTAATCCCAGACCATCACATATGCCACTGGCGATGGCGATGATATTCTTCAAGGCTCCTCCCAGCTCTACTCCTACGGTGTCGGGATTGGTGTAGACCCGGAAGTAGGGAGTGGTGAAGACTTCTTGGATTTCCCGGGAGAGTTTCTCGCTGGAAGCAGTGGCCACGATGGTGGCCGGTATCTTTATTGAAACCTCCTCGGCATGAGAAGGTCCGGAAACGACGACTATCCTATTCTTGGGAAAGTAGGATTTGATTATCTGGGACATCCTCAGGTTCGTTCCCACCTCCAGCCCTTTTGTGGCACTGACGAGAATGGTCTTGGGCGAGATCTTTATCTTTGACAGTTTCTCCACCACTTCCCTTAAGACCTGAGAGGGAACGACGATTAATATGATCTCTTTTCTCTTGATTATCTCTTTTAGGTTTGAAGAGATAAAAATTTCTTTGGGGATAGGAACTCCGGGAAGGAAGTGGCGATTCTCCCTCTCTCTATCGAGCCTTTCGGCCTGCTCTTTTAGATACTCCCAGAGGCTGACTCCATGGCCCTTCTTAGTCAATAGTATGGCTAAGGTAGTTCCCCAGCTCCCGGCACCAAGAACTGCTATTCTTTTCATGACAATCACCTAATATAGAAATCGGTTATCTGAAATCAGAAAACCATAGGGAAATCAGAGATCTGACATCAGTGAACAAAGTTGGATTGGTTGGACTAGTAAATTTGTTGGATTGAATTAAGTCCACCTAATTTCCTATTCCACCTAGCATACTAAATTAATCTACCTAATCCAACCAGTCCATCTAATTCAACTAACAACCATTTTCCGTTTTCCGTCTTCTCTACCGATTTCCGTTTTCCAACAACCGTTTTCTATTTTCTATTGATCACCAGTTATCCGGATAACCTTCTTTCATTTGTTGCAATTATTTTTTCCTAAAGGAAAGTCTATTCTCTTTACCTTTAATAAGCCTTTTGATATTTGGAATATGCTTTATGATGACTAAGAGGCTGGCTAAGACACTAAAGAAAAGATAGGGTAAGGGCGCATTTAGCGTATAGACAAGAATGGGCAGGGCAACAGCTCCCAGAATGGAACCAAGGGAGATATAGCGAGTTAGGGCTACAATTACCAGCCAGACCAATATAACCAATAACATTGCCTGCCAGGCCAATCCCAGAAAGACTCCAGTACTTGTGGCTACCCCCCTTCCCCCTTTAAATCTCAAGAATATTGTCCAATTATGGCCACAGATGGCGGCTATTCCACAGAAGACTTTTACCCATTCAGAAGAAAGCGAACTGCCCATCGCTAAGCGACTGATAAGGAGAACAGCGATCAATCCTTTTAGCACATCAATAAAAAGAACTATTATTCCAGGAACAGGGCCCAGGACCCGAAAGGTATTGGCGGCCCCCACATTTCCTGAGCCATGCTCCCTGAGATCGATCCCCTTCCAGACTCTTCCCATAATATAACTGGCGGGAACAGCACCTAAGAGATAACTCAGTATGATGGACAGAAAAAGCATTCTACTCTTTCCTTAATAGGCAAAAACTACCCCGAACGAGGTAGTGGGCCCCGGAGATAATAGTAAAGGCTACTGTAGGATAGGCCAGACCAAGAATGATCCGGGGGTAGGGCCGAAAGGCCTCTGAGACTAGGGATATCACTACTACGCTGAATTGCAGAAGAGTGGTCATCTTTCCCCAGGCAGAGGGTATGATTTCTACGGAGCCCAAGGAAAGATAGAGAATGCCGAAACCAACAAGAAGAATTATATCTCTGCCAATTACAACCCAGGTTAACCAAGAAGGAATAGTGTGATAGAAAAAAGTTAGCATAACAAAAGAAAAAAGGACCAATAGCTTATCCGCTGTGGGATCTAAAATACTACCCAATTTCGTCTTCTGCCCTCTGGTTCTGGCCAGATAGCCGTCTAAGCCATCGCTTAGAATAGCCACCAGGAATATAAGAAAAGCTACTCTAGCCTGACCAACCTTCAAATAATAAAGAAAGACGGGGATAAGCATTAAGCGCAGGATAGTTATCTTATTAGGGAGATTCATAGCCTCACTTCGTTCGTCAACACGGATTATTACGGATTTGAAATACGGATTAGCACAGATTATTCTGGATGATGAATACTCAAGAGTGTCAGAATATCAGAGTATGGTTTCGACTGAGCTCAGCCGAAGTCCAGAATGAGATTCAAAAGGTCAGAGTATCAGATTTTGTCTGATTTCTGATTCTCTCCATCTAATATTATGGTAATCTAGTATTTTTTCATCTATTTTGCATTGCTAACTGCTAATTTTTCATTTTGCATTATTAATTCAGTAGGCCTTCTCTATCTTTACTCCGGTGTAGTAGTACTTCAAAATCTCTTTGTAGTTCTTGCCCGTCTCTGCCAAGCCCCTTGCTCCCCACTGACACATCCCCACCCCATGCCCCCAACCGCGACCTTTAAAGATAAATTCATTCTTTACCTTGCTCACAGTAAAGAGAGTGCTTCTTATAAGATCTGGGCCCACGAAGAGGCGGAAGTTATTTGCCATTAGGGGTTGGGTGGCCTTACGGTGCCTAATGGCTATCTTTACTGCTCGACCAGTGGGACTTTTTTCTGTTATCTCTATCTTTCTAATCTTGCTTAGATCGAGACCCTTCTCTTCCAATATGTTTCTCAAGTCCCTTTCCTTAATTCTTTCTTCCCACTGATAGTAAGGAGAATCCTTACAGAAAGTACAGGGGACCCCTTTGAGATAGGGCTCTTCTGATCCCGCCCAGACATTTGCGGCATCCTCTGTATGGCCACCGCAGGTATCATGGAAGACGCTATTAATAACTTTCCCTTTATAGGTTAATACCTTTCCTCTCGTCTCCTTAACTGCCTGATTTGTTCTTTGGTCTTCGCCCTCTCTCCCTCGATAGATTTGGGCGAAGACGGTGGCATCCAGGTCGTAATCCTTCGCCCGACTCCTTTTCTTGCGATAGAGGGCCAGGGTGCGAGAAGCAACCGCCTGGGCCTTCATGGACTCCCGGGGCCAGACGGGAGAAATCTCATGGGGCAAGACGCCATAGAGATAGTCATCAATATTGACCTCGTTTATAATATTGAGCCTTCCTTTTTTATCCCTGCGGATCACCACCTGTCCACGATACTTTTCCCCATTTATCCTTAAGAGGTCATCCTCCTTAAAGGCAATAATTTTTAAGGGAACAGCAACGAATCTATGGACCTTCTTGCCCTTTATCTTCATTCCCTCCTGGGTTCTTTTGAAGGAAAGGGGTTTATCTAAAGAGACAAAGGTTATAGTTTCTCCATTGGTAAGATCGACAATCTTAAAACCTTTAAGGGCCCTAATCTTTACCTTACGAATCCCCTGCAGAATGAGTACTCTTATTCCATAAGGAACCTCGTAGCTCGCCAAGAGACTCTTCTGCATCATATCCTTTGTCTGGAAGGAGAGCTCACTTTTGACTTTGGATTCAGAGACCTTAGTAAACTCCTCTAATGCCTTATCAAACTTACCCAAATCATAGTAGATCATTCCCAGGCCAAAATGGGCATCATCTGCCCATTCACTCTCTGGATAATTGGCTAATAACTTTCGATAAACAATGGGGGCCTGGTCATAATCTCCCTTTTCATAAAGGTCCTTCCCATATTCAAACTGTTTCTGGGGATAGGTTTTTTTCAAGAGCTTATCATAGATCCGGCCCGCTCCTTCATAATCTCCATAATCGAATAACTTTTGGGCCTTTTCAAACTCCTTCTGAGCGTAGCTTTTCTCTTCTCTCTTTTTCTGATATTCTGTGGCTACCGCTAATTTCTTCTCCAGAAGAGTGAGTATTTCTTCATACTCGTCCCCAGTAACCAGGTCTCTTTTATACTTCTCTTTAAGTTCCTTAATCTCTTTTTTGATGGTTACTACATCATAGATACTGGGCTGGGAAAAAGCAGAAGAAGAAAAAAGGAGTATGGCCAGGAACAAAGAAAGAATCCTCATTTGAAATGGCGCTCCAGTCTTCTGATTACCCTTCTCGCCTCTCCTGAAGATAAAGGAAATCCGGGCCGGAATCTCCCATCTCGATAGGGTTTCATAGTCTTCTTCTTTGTGGCAAGTATGATAGCATTGAAGTGGCGATGATAGGTGGGGACATCGGGAAAGGGAGAGGGTTTATTAAGGTACTTCTTTCTCCATTTCTCCTTTCCTCCTACAGTAACTAAAATATTTTCAACGATTTTGGCACATTCTCCCCGATTCAAAGTCTTATCTGGTAGGAAGGTATGGTTGGGATAGACTTCCATGATTTCCATCTTGGCTACCTTTTTTATCTCGTTCCTATAGGGGCTCTTTGAGATATCAATAATGATTACCTTCTTTGGCCTCTTCTCGATTCCTTCCCAATTCAATCTGGTGGCTAAGAGATAAGCAAATTCCCCTCGAGTAATGATCTTACCCCGTACTACTTCTTCAGATGGTAAGAGAGCCTCCTTCTTCGCTGCACAGCCCAGGATAAGAAAGGATAGAATTAGAGAAATCATTAAAAGTCTATGCACTTTTAACATTCCACCATATTGGCTATCTGAGAAGCGACTCTATTCGCCGATTCTTTCTCTGCTATCTCTATCCAGTGAATTCTCTTGTCCTTATTGAACCAGGTCAATTGCCTCTTAGCAAATCTTCTACTATTTCTTTTTAAGAGACGTATGGCCTCTTTTAAATCGTATTCTCCATTCAGATAGCCGATGATTTCCTTATAGCCCAAGCCTTTTAAGGCAATTAGATCTTGGGCGAATCCTTTTTTTAAAAGATTTTTTACTTCTTTTACCAGCCCCTCCTTAATCATCTCTTCTCCCCGTCGGTTTATTCGCCGATATAACTCCTCTCTTTCTCTCTTTAAGCCAATCATCGTTAGATCATAATAAGAAAGCCTCTCGCTATTGCTCGAGAACCTTGTTATTCGGGCTTTCTTAGTAGAGGAGGCAAGCGGAAGCGCGCCCTCATAATAAGAAAGCCTCTCGCTATTGCTCGAGAACCTTGTTATTCGGGCTTTCTTAGTAGAGGCGGCAAGCGGAAGCGCGCCCTCATAATAAGAAAGCCTCTCGCTATTGCTCGAGAACCTTGTTATTCGGGCTTTCTTAGTAGAGGGTGCAAGCGGAAGCGCGCCCTCATAATAAGAAAGCCTCTCGCTATTGCTCGAGAACCTTGTTATTCGGGCTTTCTTAGTAGAGGGTGCAAGCGGAAGCGCGCCCTCATAATCGGGTTTCCTTCCTTTGGATACTTTTTGAAGGACTGAGATGGGCTGGCCGGTCAATTCATAGACCTCCAAAGCGCGGAGAATCCGCACTTTATCGTGGGGATGAAGGCGAAGGGCAGTCTTAGGATCTGTCTCCTTCAATTTCTTATACAAACAGCCGCTGCTAAATTTTTCTAATCTCTCTCTTATCTTCTCATTCCTCCCTGCTCCAGGAAAGATGCCATCTATCACTGCCCTTAAGTATAATCCAGAGCCGCCAACTAATATGGGAGTTTTCCTCTTCCTATGAATCCCGGAGATTGCCTTATATACTCTTTGGGCATAAAGGAAAGCGTTGAACTCCTCATCCGGCTCTATGATATCGATTAAATGATGGGGGACCTTCTTTCTCTCTTCTTTAGTTGGCTTCGCCGTTCCGATATTTAGATATTTAAAAACCTGACGAGAATCGCAGGAGATGATCTCGCCCTTCATTCTCTTGGCTAACTCTATGGCTACTTCACTCTTTCCAACTGCCGTCGGCCCCACAATCACAATTAAAGGCTTCTTCATCATTGTTCACGGATTAGAAGGAACAAGCAGGAACTGGTAAATTCCAAATTACAAACAATATACAATTCCAAAATCACAATGACCAAAACAAAGAGCTTAAAACAGCCTTTTGTTTGGAATTTCGGTCATTCGGATTTGTGATTTGTTTGTGATTTGTGATTTGGTGCTTGTGATTTTAAAGATTTCTGTACTATTCTCGTTATTCTCTACTCATCCCTATTTAATTATTTGGGATAGCCAACAGGCATAATGTATAAGAGCTCATGCTCCTTGGGAAGACTCAAGACCTTTGATACCATACTATCTGAGAAGGCACCTATGGCTACCGTTCCTAAGCCCAGGGCCTCTGACTGAAGATAGATATTCTCTCCCACATGGCCTACTTCTATATGGGCATATCTTATCCCCCTCTGGCCATAGCTCGATGTAATTCTACTATATTCTACAGTAGTGACAATGGAGATCGGTGCTCGGGCGATGAACATCTGACCCAGGGAAGCTAAGGCAAGAGCCCTTCTCTTATCCCCTCTTAAATGTACCTTTAAGGAATGATTGCTTACTATATAGTGATAGACCCCGGCCTCCAGTCCTTCTACGCCATTCTTTCCCACTACGAAATAGAGGTCCAGAGGATAGCAGGCTCCACCAGAGGGAGAGGCCCGAAAACCGGTTCTTTCGTCAGTAATCCCCTGTGCCGCCCATAAGAGTTGAGAGACTTGCTCTAAAGTCAAGGGCTTAGCCAGAAAGCTTCTCCGCGATCTCCTCTTCTTAATCGTTTCTTCTAAAGAGACAGTCCCCTCTACCTTCGGCTTCGGTAAAATAATCATCTTCTTCCCTTCCTGTGCCATAATATTTTCTCCCAAAGTTATTCCTAACATAATCACAGGAATTATAAATCTCACTCTTTTCTTTCCTCTAATTCTTGATAACATTCCTTAATTCTGGATATTGCCTCATCAGCTATCTCAGTAGGCTGAGAGGTTTTAAATAGGCCAAAAAACTTGCGCTTGAAAATAGCCCTCTTATATTTTCTGATAGCCCGTCTATACTTACCCTTCTGATAATAGATTTCTCCTTTGACAAACGTTTTCTCTGGGCCGACAGCCAATGCTATCTTATTGCTTCCATCAGCATCTACTATGTAAGCCAAATAATATGCCTCTCCAATTTCAGCAATATAGGCTATTTTCTGGCCGTCAGGAGACCAAGCGGGAAATATAACCTCTTCCATTTCTTTAACTAATAGTTGTCTGTCAGTTCCATCACTATTTATTTTCTCTAATCCTGCATCTGTGCCAAAGGCGATCCTTTTTCCATCTGGCGACCAGGTGGGGAATGCCGTATTCTCAGCCAGCTTGATCTTATTGCTTCCATCCGCATTCATAACCCAAATATCGTCTTCTGGGGAGTAGGCTATTTTCTTACCATCTGGAGACCAAACAAGGAAACACCAGTCTTCGCTCTTATCTGTAGTTAACTGTATCTTGTTGCTTCCATATTCATCCATTACCCAGATGTTCTCCCCCTCTTCATTCTCATCTTCCTCTGCCTCAATATCGATTGTTGAGGTATAGGCAATCTTCTTTCCATCCGGTGAATAGGTAGGCCGAGAGTTTTTCCCCTTCTCAGTTAACTTGAATTTGCTTTTGGTAGCAAGATGTAAGAGCCAAATATCTTTCCCTGAAGAATAGGCTATCCTTTCGCCATCTGGCGACCAGCTTGGTGGTGAATCATCGCACTTACCATCAGTGGTTAACTGCCTTTTACTACCTCCATCAGCATTCATAACCCAGAGGTTGAAATTATCGCTTTTACCCAATTTAAAAACAATTCTTTTTCCATCTGGTGACCAGGCTGGCCAGAAGAGGATATTACTCTCGCTAACCATTAGAGGTCTATTATCACCTCCATCTGCATTGGCTGTCCAGAGGGCGAGGCTTTCTCCCTGTCTGAAAGTGGTGTAGGCCACTTTCTTACTATCAGGTGACCAGGAGATTGAAGGATAATAATAAACACACCCTGATAGGAGAGATAATACAATAATTGTTAGACTTAGGCCTATTACTCTTCTCATTTTAAACCTT
>DRGV01000017.1 GCA_011049955.1 bacterium | reverse complement strand
TTTTATCAGGTAGGAGTTATAACTCGTGCCATCAGGGAGTGGAATAAGTTCATCAAACAGTCTTCTATTCCAGTCTATTGCGCCTACCCAGTAAATTCCTGGTCGTAATTCTCTCACAGCCATTCGCGTTCCTCCTTTTAAGATCTGTTTTATATCTTCCTCGGGCCCTCCATAAGTCTCGATATGGGCCTTTTGAGAAGTCTCATCGTCTTCAGGTTCATCTCGCCGGCCTCAATGACCAGCCAGATAAAATCTTCCGCGTCAAAGTTGGCGTTGGTTAACGTGGAGTAAAAGGCTCTTCCTAAGAAGGCTCTATCCCGGTATCAGTATATCCCAGCTCCCTGGCGTAGTATAGATAGGCAGATATACCTTTCGTAGCAGGTAACAGGTTATCCTGTAGGCGGGCGACCGTGGCCTCCTTCCCACATACGCCTTTTACAGTGCAACCTGTCCCCCTTGCGGTCTGGGAGCATTGATAACAAAACATTTCCAATCTTTCTTTTTCAAGTATTTTTACACCTTCTTTTCAAATTTGTCTTTTCCTACCCCGCAGACCGGGCAAACCCAGTCATCCGGTAGATCTTCAAAGGAAGTCCCCGGTGAAATTCCAGAACCGGAATCGCCTTTTTCCGGGTCATAGATATACTCACAAACAGTGCACTTATACTTTTGCATCTTCTTAATCTCTTGGTGAGTTCCTTCCTCAATGTGTACTGGCGCTGTTTTTGGAGTCGCGCCTCGTTTTACTTTATGGTAGTAAGCATAGGTCAGGGGCTCTTCATCCTTAAGAATCTCGGCGGCAACTACCTTTCCCATGAAAAGAGTGTGAGTTCCCACATCTAAACTATTAATGACTTCGGCCTCTAAGTAACCTATGGTGTTTTCCATGACTAGGGGGGCACCAGTTACACCAACCTTATAACTCACATCTTGGAATTTCTCCACTTCTCTGCCAGATCTAAAGCCAAAATGCCCGATAAATTTCAATGGCGTCTCTTTTACTAAAATCGATACCGTGAAGACCTTGCTTTTCCGGATAAATTCGTGAGTCAGATTCTCTTTATTTATGCTCACCGCTATGGTGGGAGGCTCTGCGGTTATTTGAAATACTGTATTAGCAATCTGTCCATTGAATTTTTTATCCATCTTGGAACTGACAACATACAAACCGTAACTAATCTTGTAAAGGGTTTTCAAGTTCATGGTATTTCTCCTTTCCAAGTAACGTCACTTCATATTATACAGCTAAAAGAGGTTTTTTGCCAGATAAATTTATCAGATAAGCGCACACTCTTCATTTTACTATTGGCGATGCCTTCTGGTCAAAAGGATTGATTCTCATAGCAAGAGAAAAGAGGTAGGGATAATTCTTTTTTAAATATTTCATATAACCCAACCATTCATTGACCAGCAGGATATATACTCTTTTTATATCACCAGCGAGGTGTTCATAGTCAGTATCGGGCAACTGGCTAAAGTCTTTTCGGTAGGATAATTCCTGAGTTAGATGACAGACCGCCTGAAGAAGGTCGGTAAAGGTTTCGTGTTCCAATAAATTAGGGTTTTCCAGGAGCCTGAGTAAAAAATTCCTTTTTCCCGTAAGAAAACGGCATAAATCTTCTAAATTAACCTTTTGAATCTCAACTCCATAATCGTGATTCTTAAGGCGTTTACTAACGCTAAGAAATTCTTGGTCTGACCAATTATTGGTCACAATAAGTTCCTTTCTGATTTTATCCAATTTGGGATCAAGGTCGGAAAAATAAGTCAATAATCTTGTTCCTACTTCGGTAAAGAAGGCCCCTATGACCATACTCATCTTTTCCAATCTGGCACGCTTCTCCCTCTCGCTCAGTAGCCGGTGTACTATCAGGACAACCAGGAGAACCTCAATGGGGAGAAAGGCAATATCCCCCAACATATAAATGAAGATATGGTGAATATCTCTAAAGATTGCATAATGGGTGAGATAAAGAACTATGGATAATACGATTAAGGATAAGCCTAAGATAATCGGCCATCGGAAACGCTTCATATGTCATCACTCCTTTACCCTATAAGGATTAATTATGGATTAGCACGGATCACAGATGTTAAAAAATAGAAGGGTAACAAGGGGAACAAGGGTGAAAAGAGTGGCAGGGGTTAAACCCGTGTCACCCCTGTAACCCCTGTCTCCCCTGAGGTTATTAAGAGATGTTTAACCGGCTAACTGGCAAACCTCGGGATGGGATCAGCTTTATGCCCAGCTCACTGAGATGGTTTCTTTTCCCATAGCAAAGAGGGAGTGAGAGGTGTAGTAGAGTCTTTTATTTTTTATTCCGTATTCATATAGTTCTTTGGTCAGGCGCACATCGTCCAGACAGTAATCCTTTAACCTTTGCATATCCCCAATGCGATAGAGGCGCAGGGCCTCCAGGCCGCTTCCCGACTTCCCCTCTCCTAAGGTAGCCCGGGCAAGGTTATCCAGACCTATCCTATGCGCCCTTGCCTTGACAAACTCCTCCATGATATCGAGATAGGGAACCTCTCCTAAATCGAGAGAAAGGTAAGGCTGAAGGACGGGAAAGTCAAAGCGCTTGTGGTTGAAGCCAATGATGAGAGAGGCTTCTCTTAAGATTTCTTCTAACTGGGGAATCTCTTTCTCCTCAAAGGCCTTATACTTCCCATCAGAGTAATCGTAGATTCCTACTACTGACACCTTGAGTAGATGAAGGTTCTGATGGCCTCCCACTTCACTTAACTCTTTTTGGGTCTCCAGATCTAGAACTATTTTTCTATTCATATCTTCATCTTTCCATAGGGATGCACACCCCGTAAAGTCGCTTCGCTCCTACGGGGCAGGCAGATTTGAGCGGATACAGACGGATTCCTTCTTTATATTAACTTCTTTTGATTAGTTTCTTAAATTCTTTCTCCTTGATAATCTTAATACCTAATTCCTTTGCCCTGGTATACTTTGAGCCGGGTTCTTTCCCCGCTACGATATAGTCTGTCTTCTTGCTTACTGAGATAGAGACCCTGCCCCCTAACCCCTTAATTATTTCTGAGGCCTCCTCCCTGCTAAATTCCTCTAAGATTCCAGTGAGAACGAAGGTCTTCCCGACCAAGATCTGAGGGGCTTCTTTCTTCTTTTCTATCTCTAATTTTACTCCTGCTCTTCTTAACTTATCAATGACTTTCTTTGCCCCTTCCTGCTTGAAGAATAGTTCCACGCTCTTGGCTACGATGGGACCGATTCCGGGAAGAGAGAAGAGTTCCCCGGCCCTGGCCTTTGAGAGTTTGTCTAAAGAGGAATAGTTCTTTGCTAAGACATCGGCGATGTGGCTCCCTACATGCCTTATCCCCAAGGCATAGATGAGACGGGATAAATCTCTTTCTTTACTCTTCTCAATGGCCTCCAGGATATTGGCAGCCAGTTTATTCCCCATTCTTTCTAAGGTAAGGAGGTTTTCTTTTTTGAGGTAATATAAGTCTGCCGGATCCCTAATGAGCCCCTTCTCCACTAACTGCTCAACCTGAGCATCACCAATCCCTTCCACATCCATGGCTCCCCGAGAGGTAAAGTGCCTGATGGTCTCCTTGATTTGGGCAGGGCAGGAGATATTGGTGCATCTGATTACCACTTCTCCCGGAGGTCGAGAGACATCTGCTCCGCAGACAGGACACTTCTTAGAAAAGATAAACTTCTTTTCTCTACCGGTCCTCTCTTCCTTGATGGCAGAGACTACATACGGGATGACATCCCCGGCTCTCTGGATGATGACCCTATCCCCTACCCGAATATCCTTCTTCTTTATTTCATCCTCATTATGTAGGGTGGCCCGAGAGACGGTCACCCCTCCCACCCCTACCGGCTCCATGATGGCCACCGGTGTCAGGGCGCCGGTTCTTCCCACCTGGACAATAATCTCCTTTATTCTAGTCGTCGCTTGCTCGGCCGGGAACTTATAACCGATAGCCCATCTGGGGGACTTGGTTACTGCCCCCAATTTTTCCTGTAGTCTTAAGGAATTTATTTTTACTACTACCCCATCAACATCGTAACCCGAACCCTTCTTCTTCTCGGTCCAATTCCGACAGAATTTAATCACCTCTCTGGTATTCTTACAGAGCCTTGTAGTGGGGTTTACCTTTAGTCCCAGGGATTTAAAGAGTTCCAAAAGTTCTATATGGGTTTCTATCCTCCCGTCTCGGTACTCCCCTGAGGCATAGGTGAAAATGTTCAACTTTCTTTTAGCGGTAATTTTGGGGTCAAGTTGCCTTACGCTCCCCGCGGCCGCATTCCTGGGGTTGGCAAATAAAGGCTCTCCAGATTTCTCCCTCTCCTTATTGAGTCCCTGGAAGTCCTTATGGAGCATATAGACCTCTCCCCGAACCTCCAGGAGTCTCGGTATTTTCTCTCCTCTTAAGCGCAAGGGAATGGCATGAATGGTCTTCAGGTTATTGGTGACATTCTCTCCCCTAAATCCGTCTCCCCTCGTAGCTCCTTTTACCAATCTTCCATTCTCATAGGTGAGGTTAATGGCTAAGCCATCTATCTTGAGTTCGGAGACATACTCTATGTCCCTATCGGGAGGAAGGCCGAGCATCCGCTTTACTCTCTTGTCGAAGGCCTCCAAATCATCAAAGGAGAAGGCATTGGATAGACTCAGTAGAGGAACAATATGTTTGGCCTCCCCAAACCCCTCTGCTGGCGCCCCGCCTACTCTCTGGGTAGGAGAATCGGGGGCCATGAACTGAGGATGCTTTTCCTCTAATTTGATGAGTTTTTGCATCAAGGCATCGTATTCCTTATCAGAGATGACTGGCTGGTTTTCGATGTAATACTTGTAGTCGTGATACCTTATCTCTTCCCTTAACTTTTCAATTTCTTTCCTTGTCTTTTTATTCTCAGCCATTATTTTCTTCTCTTAGAGCTCGTAGGTCTTACCATATTCAGGGATGATTACCTGCCTATCTGCGCTTTCAAATTCTTTTCTTACCATCGTCCGGAATTTTTCTGCTTCTTCTTGATCCAGGGGCACCAGATACTTTTTCTGGGGCGGCTGAATATGGATGAAAAAGAGTTTCCGGGGATTGATTTTCTTGATGATTTCTTTCAATTCTTTTTCTGAAGCATGGCCGGAACAGTGACTCTGGAAAAACTTCAGCCGATAATGGTCTATCCAGTTCTTGAGCCGCTGATAAGCCATTGCCATCTCTTCATTAAAAGGCTCAGAAAGGGAATGAATGAAAAGGCTGCCGGATAGGGGCTGAATATCGATGAGTTCCTTTATCTTCCAATAAGAGAAGCATAAAAGGACCTTCTCCTGATCCAGGTTCTTGGCAGTTACGGTATTGGGGTAGTGGTAGAACTGCCTCTCCGCTCTCTGGTAGTCATCCTCCCGATAGGTCCCGCTCTGCCTTTTAGGTAGGAAGATAAGAATATTGGGGTCGTCCGGTTGAGGAAGGTCCAGGGCCGGGTCTTGAGAAAGATATTTCAGCAGAAAAACGTCCAGGAGATGAACAACCATCTTGCGTTTCGTCTCTCGAGCTATAGTATAGAAGGTCTTTACCCTATCGACATCCTTGAAGTTAAAATCGGCTATTACCAGTCCCCTGGTCTTTTTCACTTCCTTTAGACATTCCTTTCTTACTTCTTCCTCCCCTTCTTTTTCTTCTTTTCTATGTTTTTCCCTAAACCGGGTTCCCTCGCAAATAAGGGCAATGGGCCGGGATTTTTGGGCCTTCTCGATGAAATCCCTGGTCATTTGAGAGCGCCTTCCATGGAGTCTTAAATCCCCGGTGTAGGCCACGGCACCTTTTCTAGTATGGACAATAAAGCCATAGGCCCCGGGGACACTATGATCCACATGAACTGGTTCTACGAAAAGGGAGCCGATTTTTATTTTGTCTCCCGTGCGGAAGGTCTTTACTTTTCGTACTACCGGGGGCTCTCCCCTCCTCCTTGTCCGTGGTCTTTTCATAAAGTCCAGGATTTCACTTTCGATGGTTCTGGTCTTTGACTCATTCAGCGATTGTAGGATGAGAAGGGCAGTGTGACCGCAGTATAAAGGAACATCCTCATGAAGAAATGAAATATAATTTACATGGTCAGCATGGGCGTGACTCAAGAATACGGCATTAATGACCGGGGGTTTTGGTTCCCGGCCCAGTAATCTTACCAGGTCCGTTCTATAGATTCCTTTTAAGTTCGGAACCAGACCCATCTCTATAAAATCGCCCAGGGCATTCGACGTTCGGGGCATAAGATATTCTTCAAAAAACTCCTCTCTTTTCCCAAAAGACATACCAAAATCCAAGAATATCCTGGTTCCATCATCCTCTAAGAGAATCTTATTTCCCCCGATCTCGTTTACTCCACCATAAAAAGTAAGTCTGGTCATTTTACCCCGCACCTTTTTTAGAACCACCTACCGCTACGTAGGTGTTAATGGTTGATTTCCCCCCGTACCTTTTACTTCGAGGTATCTTTTCGTAGCAGAAAGGTGCGGGGTTTATCTTCCTAAGGATAGGCGTTGGGCCAGTTTTTGGGGAAGGCCGGCAGAGATTATTTTGTCTTGGGCCTTCTTTATCTGGTAGGGAATCCTCTTTATCTCTATCTTATTTTTATCTCTGTCATAGAGGCAGTAGCAGGCATCCGGATTACCATCCCTAGGCTGGCCAACGCTTCCGATATTTATAAGATATTTATAATCGTCTCTTAGAGAAACTCTCATTCCCTTTACTCCTTCACACTTTCCTTCTCTGTCTTGAGAGATGATGAATGGCTGATGGGAATGGGCGATGAAGCATATTTTCCCATTCTGATGTTCAAAGTTTTTTTTGGCATCTCGGAGGGTGAAGATATAGTGCCACTTTTCTGGTGAGTAGAGACTTCCATGGACGATAACAAAGTCATCAAATTCTTTAATCAAGGAGAAACTTCTTAAAAATCCTTTATTCTCTTCCGTCAGTTCTTCTTGAGTCCAGAGAATGGCTTCTCTGGCGAGGGAATGAAAGTAATCGATGTCTGTCTTTCCCACGCTTGCCCAGTCGTGATTTCCAGCGATTATGGTCAGGGGATTTAATTCCCTTGTGAGCTTGAAGCACTCGTTGGGATTAGCAGCATAGCCTACAATATCCCCCAAACAGACATATTCGTCAACCTTTTCCTTCTTGAATTCTTTCCGGACCGCTAGGAAGGCCTCCAGATTAGAATGGATATCAGCAAATAGAGCGTAGCGCATAAACTCCTCGAGGAGTAACAGGGATTAGCAAGGAAATCTTCAAAATCACAAGCACCAAATCACAAATCACAAACAAATCACAAATTCAAATGACCAAATGTTCGAAACAAAAACTGTTTAGGTCATTGTGATTTTGGAATTGTATATTGTTTGTAATTTGGAATTTGTTATTTGGAATTTACCATTCTCTGCTATTCCTTGTAAGTTAAAAGCGAACATGAAAATCTCGAAACGCTCCAGTATATTCACTATAGTGTGTCTCTACATCGTCAATATAACGGGAGAGGAGGCCGTTTTTGATTTTCTCTAAGAAGGTCTCCACCTTTTCCCTTTCACCTTCTGCTACTATCTCTACTTGACCACTCCAGAGGTTCTTGACGTAACCGGTTACTCCTATCTCATTAGCATACCTTTGGGCAGTAAATCTGAAGCCCACTCCTTGTATCCTTCCTCTATAGACGGCATGGACTCTTATCTTGGAACTCCTCATCCTTTCACCGACTATTGACTATGGACTGTCGACTAAATTTTAGGTACACCTTATGATCTTCTTCTTTCTCTTTAACGCTTGGAAAGCCTGGCTCACTGCTGCCCTGGCATCCTTGGCCTCTATTACTCCTTCTATGTCCCAACTCTCAACCCCGATCAAAGGAATCCTCAATTTCAGAGCAAAAGCAATCTCGGATAACGTCCCTTCTCTGCCGCCAATAGCAACGATGGCATCACAACTTCTTACCACGATGATGTTTCTTCCGTGGTTCATCCCGGTGACAATGGGAACATCGATATAGGGGTTGGCATCGGAGGCAGAGAATCCAGGAAGAATGCCTATAGTCAATAGTCGGTGAAAGGATGAGGAGTTCCAAGATAAGAGTCCATGCCGTCTATAGAGGAAGGATACAAGG
>DRGV01000016.1 GCA_011049955.1 bacterium | reverse complement strand
AGATGTGTATAAGAGACAGTCCCATAGGAGTCAACCCCAATCTTTTTTAACTCTTCTTTCGCCTGGAAAAGACTATCAATAGTTACTATTCGGACATTATGCAAAATAAACCCTCATGCCACTCGATATTACTACATTTCTAATTACTAATTTCCAATTTCTAATAAAATTCTCAATGCCTAATGTCCAAAAAGGAGATAAGCGGACCAGAGAATCAGGGTATCAGTAGGAAGGGTATCAGAAGACCAGAATATCAGGCTTTAAAGAAAAAGTTTCTGATGTTCTGATATTCTGCCCACTGATTTGCTAATATCCTGATATGCTTTTATTAGAAATTGGGTATTGCCACCCTTGGCGAGCCTCGCTCGCCTCGCTGAGCGGGCGAAGCGGGCCTTCGGCGGGGATATTGGAAACTCTCTATTTAGCCCCTGATTAAAGCTAAGGCCTCTGCTCGGGCAGCGGTCCTCTTCCGGAAGACCCCTCTTACCGCAGAGGTGATGGTCACTGAGCCCGGCTTCTTTATCCCCCTGATGATCATGCAGAGATGCTCGGCCTCTACTATTACTAAGACCCCCTGGGGTCTTAGGGTATCCATAATGGTATCTGCGATCTCCTTGGTGAGCCTCTCCTGCATCTGGGGCTTCTTGGATAGGATATCCACTACCCGGGCCAGTTTGGATAATCCGGTTACCCTCCCTCCACCAGGGATATAGGCAAGATGAACTCGGCCATAGAAGGGAAGAAGATGATGCTCACACATAGAATAGAGGGGGATATTCTTAACCAGGACCAACTCATCATGCTTTATGGGAGCCAGGGTAAGAACCTTCCTGGCATCCTTTCCAATCCCAGAGAATATCTCGCCATAGAGCTCTGCCACCCTCTTGGGAGTATCTACTAAACCCTTTCGTTCGGGGTTTTCGCCTATCGCTTTTAAAATTTCTTGAACCGCTTTAATAATTACTTTCTTGTTCACCGGTCACCGTTCACCGACTATTGACTATTGACTTCTTTCTTTGCCCCGTTTCCCCGATTCTCCGTTTCAGTTTCCTACCCGCTCACTTTCTTTTTTTGGGAAACTCCTTCTTAATGCCCACCAACTTGGCCACCTCTTCCCCATCCATAACCTCTCTTTCCAACAGAGTCTCAGCCAAGAGTTTCAGTTTAGCCTTATTTTTCTTCAGTAGTTCTCTGGCCCGGGCATAGCACTCATCCCCAATCTTGCGCACCTCCTGATCTATGACTCGGGCGGTCTCTTCACTATAATCCTTTTCCTCTGTTATATCCCGTCCCAAGAATAGCTGCTCGTGTGGCCTACCAAAGGTAAGGTGGCCTAGTTTTTCACTCATCCCGTACCTGGTCACCATCCTCCGGGCTTCATCCGTAACTACCCGTAGATCAAACCCAGCACCAGTCGATACCTCATTGAAAATAATCTCCTCACTTGCCCGGCCGCCCAAGGTCTTGGTAATCTCAGCCATTAATTTTTTCTTGGTAGAGATGTATCTATCCTCTATGGGAGGGGTGATGGTATAGCCCAAAGCCAGACCACGAGGTAGAATGGATACCTTATGTAGCGGATCGGCCTCTGGTATTAGAAGAGCTAAGAGGGCATGACCTGATTCGTGATAAGCGGTTATTTTCTTCTCTTCCTGGCTGATCACCTTTGACTTTCTCGCCGGGCCTGCCATGACCCGATCTATGGACTCCTCGATCTCTTCCATGGTTACCTGCTTCTTATTCTTCCTGGCCGCCAAAAGTGCGGCCTCATTGGCCACATTGGCCAGATCCGCACCAGAGAAGCCCGGTGTCCGGCGAGCGATGACCTTGAGGTCCGCATCCTTAGCTAAGGGAATCTTCTTAGTGTGAACCTTTAGTATGGCCTCCCTTCCGTTTATGTCTGGTCGATCGACCACGATGCGCCGATCGAATCTTCCCGGCCGCAAAAGTGCTGGATCCAAGACATCCGGGCGATTGGTAGCTGCGATTAGGATGACGCCCTCATTAGGATCGAAACCATCCATCTCAACGAATAACTGATTCAGGGTCTGTTCCCTCTCATCATGGCCTCCTCCTAATCCAGCGAACCTCTGCCTTCCCACAGCATCTATCTCATCGATGAAGATTATGGAAGGAGCGTTCTTCTTTCCCTGCTGGAATAGAGAACGCACCCTGCTCGCCCCGACACCAACAAACATTTCTACGAAATCTGAACCAGAGATGCTAAAGAAGGGAACCCCGGACTCACCGGCTACCGCCCTAGCTAAAAGGGTTTTACCCGTTCCCGGGGGACCCATTAAGAGTACTCCTTTGGGGATCTTCCCTCCCAGTCTCTGGAACTTCTTGGGATCCTTCAAGAAATCGATGATCTCCTTTAATTCTTCCTTTGCCTCATCACATCCAGCAACATCCTTGAAGGTGATCTTTATCTTGGGCTCAGTATGTAACTTGGCCTTTGCCTGACCGAAGGACATGGCCTGGCGACCAGCCCCCTCCACCCGGCGGAAGAGGAAGAACCAGAGAAGACCGAAGATAAGCACTACTGGGAGGATATTAATCAGCAAGGTCTTCCCCACTGTCTGAGCCGGTCTGCCGATGATTCTTATCCCCTTAGCCTGTAAGGTCTCAGCGAGCTTTGGATCCTGATAGGGAGTATAGGTTCTGAATCTTGTCTCATCATTCAGCCTCCCTTCGATATTATTCTCCCTAATGACTACTTCCTGGACCTCTCCTCTATTTACCTTCTCTATAAAAGTGGAGTAGTCAAGGGGAATAATGGGGGAGACTTTTGCCTTCTGGGCTTGATAGAAGAAAGCAACGATGAGGGCCAATAAGAGCCAAAAAAGAATAGATTTTGGGAATTTATTTACTTTCTTATTCACTTTCTTTACCTCCGTAAGGCACGGATGGGCACAGAATTGAAAACGGATGAGCACGGACTAAATCAGTGTCAATGCTTAATTACTTATGCTCTCTAGGATGCTAGCGAAGCGCATCCTATAATCCGTCCTGACATCCGTTAGGGTTCTTAAATCGGTGCTAATCCGTGTTTTTATAGTAGCATATTTTGCTTAACCTGGCAATTAATCTTTTGAGGTCTCTGAAAAAAGTTTCAGATCCCTCTGAGATTTCGGACTTTTTCAGAAATTTCCTTTTAGTCTCCCCTTTGCCTTATCCGTTAGGGTGGCGATATAGGGGAGATTTCGGTATAACTCCAGATAATCTAATCCATAGCCCACCACGAATTCATCAGGAATGGTAAAGCCCACATAGTTCGGCTTCACCCTTACCAGACGGCGGGAGGGCTTATCAAGAAGAGTGCAGATCTTGATGCCCTTTGGATTATGGGCCTTTAGATATTTCTTAAGATAGGAGAAAGTAAGACCGGTATCAACAATATCCTCAACGATTAAGACATACTTATCCTCAATATCCTCTTTTAGGTCCTTGATAATCCTTATCGCCCCAGAGGATTTGGAGGCCTTTTTGTAGCTGGTGACGAACATGAAGTCTATTGCTGCCGGAACAGAGATGTGGCGCACCAGGTCGGCCAAGAAGAGCATGGCGCCCCTCATAATGGCCACGATGACCAGTTCTTTCCCTCTATAATCTTTAGATATCTTCCTTCCTAATTCTTGGGTCTTCTTCTGAATCGCTCTTTCCGATATCAGAACATCCTTTATGATCTTGGGCCTCATCGTTCCTCCACCTCATTCATACGGATTAGCACGGAAATCTTTAAAATCACAAGCACCAAATCACAAATCACAAACAATATACAATGACCAAATGACCGAAATTACAAACACTCATTTTGGACATTAGAATTTTGGTAATTGGAATTTGTTTGGAATTTGGAATTTGTTATTTGGGATTTACTATGTATCTTTCTTCTGACTTCTGCTTGCCCCGCACTTATTGAGTGCCAACTCACGGCTAATTAGTGCGGGGACTTCTGAATAAAGCTCTTTAACAAGTTCATAAAGAATTTTCCCGGACACATCATATCCGTCTTTGAGGTCGCTGCACCCCGATGACCCGCAGCTCGAAAATCGGAAATCTCAAATTATCCCCCCCCCAAATTGTAAAT
>DRGV01000015.1 GCA_011049955.1 bacterium | reverse complement strand
TGGCTAAACCTGGTTCCCAGGAATAGCCGATGAAGTGAGGCTTCTGATTCTTTGTGGAGCTATTTACTGCCAGGGAAGTATTCAGAAAACTAGTAAGCCTATCCCTTCGGTAGAGGTCTAAATTGAAGGCCAGATCACTATCATAACCAAAGTTGTCACTACCTAAGACCTTGGCATAGTAGCCCCCGACATGTAACTCGGGTAGGAAGGGGGAATTCCTTTTGAAGGTAGGCACTAACTCATCACCGTGGGTCTCCAGCCGCAGACCGGTGAAGAGAAAGTTCCCCAGGGGCCCCTCCCACCTCTCAACATCATATTGATGCGTGTATTCTATAAAGGGAGTGAGATCAAAATGCTTCAGGTGAATCCGCACCCCAGTCTCTACAGTGAGGTTGGGCTTTAGTTTAGGGTCCACCGTAGTATAGAGTTTGGTCAGGAAATAGGGGATTTTATTTCTATATCTTAGGATATCGTATCTTATTCCTCCCTGACCAATAACATAGTATCTGGCCTTCAATTTAGACCTCTACCGAAGGGATAGGCTTACTAGTTTTCTGAATACTTCCCTGGCAGTAAATAGCTCCACAAAGAATCAGAAGCCTCACTTCATCGGCTATTCCTGGGAACCAGGTTTAGCCATAGATTTTGATAAAAATGTTTTAGATCTCTTCTTCCGCCACTGGTCCAGGCATAACGGCAATGCCTTTGATGGGATCAATGAAGGGTACAAACTAATAGGGACCAGACTTCAGAGCCGGGGCATGAAACTGGGATATGCAAATGAGGGGATAGACTTTGATTCTGGGAAGGACTTCGAATTCTTGAAGAAGGTTGACTGGAAGGTCTCTGCTGGGGGGTATGTCAATACCGCTCACTATGATTACGATTGGGAGGCAGCGGCTGGAGCCAGGTGGGATATTCTGAGGCATAAGAGAAAGGTCCCCTATCTCTTAGCCAACCTCTCTCTCCTCCAGGGCCCCAATACAGATGGGGATTATACTATGGAAGGAGGAGTGAGGTTCTGCGGTAAGAAGGGGAGTGCCTCTCTTTTTACCCAGTACCGCTACCGGGAGAACGCCTCTCGCTTCGGTGGTTATGACGCTAAGCAGACAATAATGGGATTGAGATTTGAATTCTAAATAGTTCTCTCAAAAACCATCTTAATTGTAACAAATCGTGTCCGATCGGACACAAAGTATTACAAATCATTCATGGGAAACTTTACCACTCATATCTTATACCTACCAAGCCAAAGTTGTCCGTTTAATTATTACATCTATCGATATCGTGCTTATGCCATATCTGGTAGAAGAGATTCAAAAAGAAAAAAAGCAAGAAATATCTCACCCCAATGCGAAATGCAGAATGCGGAGGACGTTGAGCCCGTTTTGCCCGTTATGCCGGTTTAGCCCGTAAAGGATAAAAACGGGTTTAACGGGTCTAACGCATAGACGCATCAACGCATAACGCTCAGATCATTTCCTCCAAAGGCAGAACAAAAACCCCGATCCCCTCCCTTCTTAAAACCTCCTTTGACTTTAACTCTCTTACCCTGGCCATAATCTTGTCTTTCTTTTCATCCTCTACGGCAATGGCGAGCATATGATTCACTCCTGGCCAGACATCTGTGTCAAGGTGGGTTCCGCTCGTCTTTCCTTTTCCCAATACCCTATCCCACTTGGTATAGTTTTCAACCCCGATCTCTTTTAGGGATTCCATTACCTCTTCCTCAATCGCTACATTATAAACAATAAGAACCAATTTCATCTTGTTAGACCTCCTAAAATACGGAATGCGGGATGCGAAATGCGGAACGCGGAACGCGGAATGCGAAAAAACGCATCAACGCATAACGCATCAACGCATAACGCCCTTGCGTTTTTCTTCAAAGATAGAGTAAAGAGTGGGAACAAAGATTAGGGTAATGAGAGTGGAGACCAATAACCCACCAATAATGGTAATGCCGAATGGTCTCCAGAACTCACTCCCTTCCCCTCTCAACAGAGCAAGGGGGAGTAAGCCAAAGACAGTAGTGATAGTAGTCATTAAGACCGGTCTGAGCCTCGTCTTTCCCCCAAGGGTAACCGCTTCTCGTATAGTATAGCCCCTTTCTCTTAAGATGTTAATATAACTGATTAGGACGATGGCGTTATTAACCACAATCCCAACCAGCATGATGAGTCCAATGAAGGCATCTACGGTAAAAATCTGATTGGTGATGAGTAAGGCCCATATTACCCCGATCATGGCAAAGGGAACGGAGAATAAGATGATAAAGGGATCTCTTAGGGATTCAAATTGAGAGGCCATGACCATATAGACCAGGATTACTCCCAGGATAAGGGCAAATAATAGGTTTCTGAAGGACTTCTCCTGCTCCTCTCTCTCTCCACTAAACTTTATGAAGAAGCCAGACGGAATAGTAAGTGCCTTGATCTTTTCTTCTGCCTCTCTTACAATGCTTCCCAGGTCCCGACCAATATTTCCCATCACCTTTATTATCCTCTGCTGATCCCTTCTCTCTATCTTTGCCGGGCCAATCTCTTCTCTGATACTCACCACATTTGAGAGCCTGATTTGCTTCCCAGATGGTGAGGTGATGAAAATCTTTTCCAGGTCCTCGATCTGGTCTCTATCTTCCTCTCGTAAGCGTACCGAAATATCGTATTCCCTTCCTCTCTCCCGATATTGAGTAGCCTTCTTGCCGCTCACCAGGGACTTTATGGTATTGCCGATTACCGAAACATTCAGTCCCAATCGGGAAGCCTTCTCCCTGTCTACCACTATCTGAAGCTCTGGTTTCCCCTCCTTCCGCGAAATCTCGACATCCTTCACCCCCTCTATCCCCTCTATGATCTTAGCTACTTCCTGGGCAAGCCTTCTACCAAGATCTAAGTCATATCCCCAGACCTCAATGGTCAGGGGCTTCCCGCCCCCAAAGAGAAGCCCAGTCAGGGGATCCTCGGTAGAGAACCTCACCCTTGCTCCGGGGAAAGAGGTAACCAGGGGCCTTAAGGACTCTACAATCTCCTGAGAGGACCTTCTCCTTTTTCCTATAGGAACCAGCCTGGTCATGGTCATCCCGATATGCGAACCTTCCTCTCTTATTATTGGGCTACGTAAACCAGTCTCCTGATATCCCCAACGAGCAAAGGAGGCCTCTGTCTCCGGCACCTCGCGGGAAAAGATTTCCTCTATAGCCCTCGTCACCTTGCCCGTCTCCTCTAACCTGGTTCCTACCGGCATCTCAATATTGACCTGAAATAGTCCGGAATCCTGCTCTGGCATGAACCTGGTTCCTACTAAAGGAAAGAGAAGGAGGCTTGAGAGAAGCAGGGCAGCGGCCCCAAGGATGACCTTCTTTCTATTCCCGAGTGCCCAGCCCAGAAGGATTTTATATCTCTCCTCTACTATGCTGAACCATCTCTCACTTCTCTTATAGAGGCGCCTCAAGGGGCCCTTCTCTTCCTTTTTAGAATGAAGGAGCTTTGAGGAGAGCATAGGGATGAGAACCAGGGCCGTAGCCAGGGAGGCCAGGAGGGCCAGGATGACCACAAAGGCCATCTGCTTGAACATGATTCCAATTACCCCTTTAATGAAGATAAGGGGAAGAAAGATGGCCACGGTAGTCAGAGAGGAGGCGATGACTGCCTTGCCCACCTCAGAAGAACCAAAGATGGCCGCCTCAGAGGGTCTCTCCCCGAGTTCCCGGTGACGGTAGACATTATCTAAGATGACGATAGCTCCATCTACCACCAGGCCGATAGCGATGGCCAGGCTGGATAGAGATATCCAGTTCAAGGTATAATCCGCAAGATACATAAGAATAAAAGTGATGATTAAAGAGGTGGGAATAGCGCAGGCAATAATCAGGCTTCCCCTCAGGTTGCGTAAGAAAAAGAGGATGACCAGGATGACGAAAAGTCCTCCCCAGAAGAGGGCGTTGCGCAGAATGGCGATGGAGAGACTGATGAACTCGGACATGTTCCTCACTACATTTATCTTGACATCCGGGGGGAGATTATCCTTTAATTCCTCCAGTTTCTTCAAGACTCTTTCGGTAACCCGGACGGTATTTGCTCCTGACTGTCTCTGCACCAAAAGAATTAAGCCCGGCCTTCTATTCACCTCCACCTTAACCGTTTCCTCTTTAAAGGTATCCTTAACCTCTGCCACATCTTTAAGATAAATGGGAGTCCCATTTCTGGTAGCAACTATGATATCTTTAATCTCCGGTATCTCAAGTTCTTCTGGAGTCCTTATCAGGTAATCCATCTTCCCGGTCTTAAGATGACCTCCAGGAAGGGAGAGGTTCTCTCTTTTTAGCGCATCTATTACCTGATCCACAGAAAGGTGATAGGCCTCCAGGCGGGTTCTATTCACTTCCACTAAAATTTCTCTCTCCAGCCCCCCCCGTACCAGAGCCGTGGCCACTCCCGGAACGGTCTTCAGGGGATCGACAACTCTTTCGTCTAAAAGGTCATGGAGTATGGGATAGCTCTCCTGGGCAGTAACGCCTAAGATGAGTATGGGCATCATGGAAAAATCGAATCTGAAGATTATGGGATCATCGGCATCCTCGGGAAGGAAGGCTTGAGCTAAGTCTACTTTATCCCGAACATCATTCGTTGCCTCATCGAGATTGACTCCCCAATCGAATTTTAGATTAACTGATGAAACCCCCTCCTGGGAAATGGATTCTATCCTGTCCAGATTGGAAACCGTAGAGAGCCGCTCCTCAAGGACCTCAGTGACCCTGTTCTCCACTTCCTGGGGTCCGGCCCCTTGATAGGTGGTAATGACGCTCACCGTGGGAAGTTCGATTTCGGGCATCATATCGATCCCCAGACGAGTCAAGGAGACCAGGCCTAAGATGATAGCCGCGATGAAGAGCATGGCGGTCATGACCGGCCTTCTTACTCCAAATTCTGGTAGATTCATTTCTTCCTCACTTCGTTCGGTTAGTTAACAGTAACCAGTTTACAGTTTACAGCAAAAAAGTAAAAGAACATCAGATAACCAGATTATCAGATGCCCGCCTTGCCCGACGGCAGTCGAGGCAGGGAGAAGGACAGATATCAGAATTTCAAAAATCCGAAGCACGAAATCCGAAATACTAAACAAGCACAAATGTTCAAAATTCAAATGACCAAAACAAGAAACAGAGAATTGTTAGTTTAGAAATTTGAGATTTGAATTTAGAGATTGTTTAGAGTTTCGATATTAGAATTTCGAATTTACCAAATCTGGTATTCTGACCATCTGCATTCTGAGCCTCGCGAAGAATCTAGCCAGTTTGCCTGGCGTCCATTCTCATTCTGAGACTCTGATATTCTGATAATCTATATTTACTGTTCACCGATCACTGGTCACCGATCACTGATTTGTCTGATCACTCTCACTAAGTCGCCATCCTTTACCCTGGTCTTTCCCATAACGATTACTTCTTCTCCCGCGTTCAGATTGTCCTTTATCTCTACCAAATTCTCCTCACTCATCCCGGTAGTCACTTCTTTTCTTAATGCCCGATTATCTTTGACTATAAAGACAAAGGTTGAATCTTCTTCTTTCATTAAAGCATCACGAGGAATGATGAAAGTATCTTTGCTCTCTTTGGTTGTTATCTCTACACGGGCAAACATCCCGGGTTTGAGTAAATGCTTCGGGTTGGAGATGAGTGTCTCTATGGGGGCGGTTCGGGATTCAATATTGACTACTGGGCTTATCTTCCACACCTTGCCCGTAAAGACCTTTTCTGGATAGGCATCTACTTTGATCTGGGCTTCTTGTCCTATTTTAATCTTAGGGAGATCTCTTTCCACAACATCGATCTTGATTTTCACCCTATCCATATCTACGATTAATGCTACCGGTGTCTGAGGGGTTACCTTAGCTCCCAAGTCTACGTAGACCCGACCTACTATTCCTCCCAAGAGGGAATCTACTGGCGCGGGTTCAAACTTGAAGCCTGGTTCATCTCGATCAATGAGAGCAATAGTTTGACGCTTCTTAATCCTATCACCCTCCACAACATTCTTCTTAATAATCTTTCCACTCACCCGGGGATAAATCTCGATTCTCTCTTTTGCCTCGATATCCCCAGTATAGGAGATGGTCTCTTTAAAGTCTTCCTTTATTACCTTTACTACCTCTACCGGAACCCCTTCCTCAACAGAGTCCGTCCTTGCTTCTCTCTTTGAAGTCACCATCCTTCCCACGATAATGAGAATTATTACTAAGATTATCATTCCTAAAATAATTCTTCTTTTATTCATTTTTTCTCTCCCATTTATCTTTAAAATTATTCGCCCATTCCCCGTAAAGTTGCTTCACGACAACGGGGCAGGCGCGCGCCATGCCAGAGGCAGGTCCGCCTCCGGCGGAAATGGTCTCACCATCTCAGCTCTTCTTTGCTTTACGTAAAAGAAAGATTGCAACACCCATCATTACTAACGAAACTACAAGGGGAACAAAGACCGGGGCGAACCGGGGGCCGGGGATTAGGAATAGACAATCAATGGTTACTAAACTCGGTGGCCAGCCAATGAGTACTTTGAGCCAAATATAGTAAAAGATATCCCAGATGGCAAAGGCCCACAGAAAGATGGCCCATTTCTCCGATCTCTTTTTTCCTATTAAAAGAGCAATGGCTATGAGGATAACGATAGTAGAGGCCTCCCGCGTCTGCTCTAAGAATAATACCCCATGGGACCTTAAGAGATTACTGAATTCCGCAACACTCATTACTTCCCAGGGAAGAGGAGGAAGGATGCGGCGCAAATAGACTACAACCATGGCTTCAAGATAACCAAAGGCAATCCCAAAAATAGTAACCAAGTCCATTCTCGCTTTCATTAGGCTTTTCCATTCGCGACCATTCGCGTCATTTATTTATTATTCGCGATAATTCGCGTCTTCCAAGTGAATATTTTCTCTCTCCAAAACCGTTCCCTTTACTTTCTCTAAGCTAATTAAGGATTTGTTATAATCAACGATTGAACGTAGATAGCTACTCTGTGCCTCGGCCAGATCCTCCTGGTATTCTAAGATATCGTGGGTGGTAGTCAATCCTTCCTTAAACCTCTCTTCCTCTGCTGATAGTCTCCTTTCTCGCAGTCTCCTTACTGTCTCTGCTGCAGCAACCCTTTTATAATCGGTATTGGTTCCCCTCACCGCTTCCCGAACCTGGGCAATGATTTTCTGTTCTAAATTCTTAAAATCAATCAAGGCCTTCTCCTTCTCTAAAAGCTTCTTCTTATACTTACTCCTCGCTCCCCGGTTCCCTAAGGGATATTCAAAAGAGAGGCCAGCAGACCAGGACTCATAGTCACCTTTACTCATCTCATCAAAAGCATCATTGTAATGACGATCCAGGCCGTTCAGGCCGAAACTCCCTTTCAGGTCCAGGATGGGTAGACGTTCATTCTTTGCTACCTTTATCTTAATATCCCTGTTTTTTAGATCAATCTTCGCTTGTTGATAATCTGGTCGTTTCTGAAAAGCGGTTCTCACGCTCTCTACCAGGTTAATCTCTTTTGCTTCTAAGTGGGGCTTGTCTAAAGGGATAATATCAAAGTTCCAGAGCTTTGGATCCTGGATGAGGTTGGTAACTACTTTCAGGTTATCCTGAGCATCAGAGAGCGTCTTCTGGGCAATGAGGACCTCTTGCTGGCGAGAGGCAACTTCGGCTTCCGCAGCCAATACCTCAATCTGAGAAACAGTTCCCGCTTTCATCCGTACCTTGTTAATTTCCAATAAATCCTTGGCTCGTTTCAAGGAAAGTTCCTTGACCTTCGAATTCTCAAGGACAAAGACCAGTTCCCAGTAGGCCTTCTCTGTCTCTGCTATAGTATCGATTACCTCTTTTCTTAACTCTTCAAGTGAGATATTCTTATTATTATTGGCGATGAGGATATCTGCCCTATTCACCCCAATGCCAAAATCTCTTAATAAGGGCTGAGTAAGAGTGAAGATTACGCTGGAGGTATAGGCCGGATTGGGACTCTGAAAGGCAAGGGGTCTGTTGGTCTCTAAGCGATTATTCTTAAAAGATAAATCATAATCCCCACCAGTCAGGAACTTCTGCTTCAATCCGGCATTGAAGTCATAATTCTTCTGCACCGAGGCAAGAGTGCCTGCAAGGGCAGCGGAAGTGGTTTGGGTCTCGGATTTGTCTGTTGAAATATCCAGGGTAGCCACGGGATCAAAGTCTGATTTTGCCTTTATAATTTCTGTCTCTTTGATCTGGGGCACAAGACGAGTAGCGGCCACATCCAGATTATTCTTGAGAGCAAAAAAGATACAATCCTGAAGGGATAGGGAAATAGTCCCCCTCTCTCCCGCAAGGTTCTCTAAAAAAGTAGAAAGGTCTTGAGGCTCAGCAAAAAGAGATTCGGAGAAAAAAAGAATAAGGGCCGATAAACAAAAAGTTAAAAGAAGAACTAAGAAGAGTTTTTTCATCTTCTCCTCTGTTTTTTAATCGCTTGAGCGAAAATTTCCATGGCCTGGATGAGCGTCTTTCTATCCTTCTCTTTTAGGGACTTTAGAATAGAGATAAGATGCTCTTTTCTGTATCTGTTAAATTGCTCCACAGTATATTTTCCTTTACTTGTAATAAAGACCCACACCACCCTACGATCTTTCTTATCCCTTTCTCTTCTTACCAGACTATTCCTTATCAGGCGGTCCACAATTCCGGTTGTAGCAGAAAAACTCTGAGACATCCCTCTGGCTAACTCGCTCATGATACACCCCTTCTTTTCTGCCAAAAGAGAGAGGGCTTGAAACTGCGCTAGGGTAATGTTAAGTTCTGCCAGTTCCTGCACTATTTTAAAGGACATCGCCTCCATGATATCGGGGAATAAATTTTCAAGTCGAGAAATATATCTATCCATTTTGGACTTTTTCATCCTTAACCTCCTAAGATATTTCGTAGTATAAATATTTTATGCTATTAATAGTTTAGCATAAGAAATACTATTTGTCAAGTTTTTTCTTTGGAACACGGATTAGCACAGATTTATTACGGATAGACACGGAGTTGAAAGTAAAAAAACCCGAAGAGAAATTCCTCGGGTATCAATTTTCATTTGTTACTTTTACTTTTTACTTGTTCAATGATGGAGGAGGGCTAAGATCTTGGCCCAGGTGATGATCCCCTCCAGCACCGATACCCAGATGATGGTGCCGATGAGGTTTCCCAGGGCAAAGAGAAAGAAGCTTTCCTTATATTTTAATTTAAAGATACGAGTTAAGAATAAAATATTGAATGGTCTACCAGCGGTAGGGATGGCGGGCATAAGAAAGAGGCTCGCCTTTCCCATGGGCCTTGCCCAGGAAATCATGCGGGATCTTGAAATTCTTTCTTCAAAAGTCAATATCTTTTCTTTGGCCCAAGCCAGGGGTTTCAGACTAAAGGTTCTCTCGTAGCCCCAATAGAGAAGAAGGAGAACCGCCAGGTCTATCAGATAGCCAGAGAAGAAGATGAAATACCATTTAAGGTTAAAGCCTACCGCATAAGGGAAAGAGGCCTTCCTTCCCCAGAGGAGATGCAAGCCAATATATCCCAAGATAATACCAAATAATCTCATCCCTTCTTCCTCCCCTTCCCAATTCGGGTTCTCTGGGAAACGATGAATGGAATGAGGATGGAGATAGGCAATAAAAGGATAAGTATCCTGATAACCACTATTTTTCCCTCTTAAAATAAGAAAGCCTTTCGCTGACGCTCAAGAACCTTGTTTCTTCGTTAGCACTCAGAAATAAGCCAAGCAAGTTGTCTCTTTCTTTGTTAGCACTCAGAAATAAGAAAGCCTTTCGC
>DRGV01000014.1 GCA_011049955.1 bacterium | reverse complement strand
ATCAATCCCAACTTAGTAGAGGCCCACTACTATCTTGCTCTTTCCTATGAGAGAAAGGGAGAAAGAAATAAGGCGATTGCTAAATTAGAAGAGATAATGAAGAAAGATAGATACGGAGAGTGGGGCCAGAAGGCAACAGAAGCCTGCCGAAGATTGAAGTAGAATTTAAAACTTGCTCAGATAATTTAAGCGCCCAAAAGGGCGCTTTTTCTTTATATCTTGCTCTAAACTTCTAATCTATCTTAATTTTGATTAGCCTTATCAGTTGCTCTGAAGCATCGGGGATAAGTTGAGAGGATTTCTTTATTGCCTGAGTTCTGGTCATGGGATAAGAAGTGGTGGTCATTATGCCATCTATTCCATGCTTATAGACTACTTCGGCATCCTCGCCTATTTCGCCTACAATGGCTACTACCGGTATATTATATCTCTTGGCCAATCTTGCTACTCCAATAGGTGTCTTTCCATATATTGTCTGGGAGTCCATCTTTCCTTCCCCAGTGATGACCAAGTCAGCATCCTTTAAGTGTTTTTCTAACCCCACGGACTCAATGACGATATCAACTCCTAATCTTATTTTAGCATTCAAAAAAGCAATTAATCCTGCTCCTAATCCTCCGGCTGCTCCTGTTCCTGGGATATCTTTAATATCTTTCTTCAAATCCCTCTTGATAATTGAAGCATATTTCTTTAGATTCTTCTCTAATCTCTGGACCATGGATGGAGTAGCCCCCTTCTGTGGGGCATAGACCCTGGCCGCTCCCTTCGATCCAATCAAGGGATTGTCAACATCAGAGGCTACTAATATTTCTGTCTTCTTGATCCGCTCATCCAACTTAGAAACATCGATTCTCTCTAAATTTCCCAATGTTCCGCCACCAAAACCGATCTCTCTTCCCTTCTTATCCCATAGTCTTGCTCCTAAGGCCTGGGCCATCCCTGCTCCGCCATCTACTGTGGCGCTTCCCCCAATGCCCACGATAATCTTTCTGCATCCTTTATCCAGAGCGGCTTTTATTAACTCACCTGTTCCATAGGTAGTAGTCAATAAAGGATTCCTCTTCTTTTTGGGAACCAGGGGAAGACCAGAGGCAGAGGCCATCTCAATTACTGCCGTCTTTTTGTCTCCTAAGATTCCATAAAAGGCTTTAACTCTCTTTTCCAATGGCCCGGTCACTTCTTTTCTTATTATTCTTCCTTTGGTAGCATCAACTAAAGACCTTACCGTCCCTTCCCCACCATCAGCCATAGGAACCTTAATAATCTTCGCCCTGGAATAAACCCTTCTTATCCCCCTCTCTATTAGATTTGCCACTTCTAAAGCACTCAGATTCCCCTTAAATGAATCAGGAGCAATAACGATTTTCATCTCTCGCTCCGCTCGGACAGTTTGTTAGTTTGTTGGTTTGTTAGTTTGTTGGGACTTCCGCTTTCTTTGAGATTGGATGAAAGCATTTAATTGTGGTGCCAGATTAGTTATTCTCTCCATAATCTGATTACATTTTGCTTCTGACATTAATTTTCTTCTCTTAACTCTTCTCAACCAAAAACTTGTTTCTTTAAGAGAACCACGAGCATAATAAAGGAAGTTAATCACGTCACTGGGATGAAATCTACCTTGACTTTCGGCAATATTACTTCCTATAGAATCTGCTGCTTTCACTAGTTGCTTTCCCACCGTATCCCTGACAAAGTAATCCCATCCTATAACCTCATCCCAGATCTCGTCACAAATCTCTTCTGCTTCCGTTAATATCCTTAGCTCTTCTGTATCTTTAAAAGTCATCTTTCCCTCCTATCCAACTATCCAACCATCCAACTATCCAACTATCCAACTATCCAACTATCCAACCATCCAACTATCCAACCATCCAACTATCCAACCATCCAACTATCCAACTATCCAACTATCCAACTATCCAACTATCCAACTATCCAACCATCCAACTATCCAACTATCCAACTATCCAACTAACCAACTAACCAACATCCTTCTTGGCAATCAAGTTGCTTAACCTTGCAAACTCTTCTAGGCTCAGGGTCTCCCCCCTTCTCAATGGTTTGATATCCGCTTTCTCTAAGATCTTTAAAACCTTTTTCTTGTCCAATCTTAAATCCCTCGTCTGACTGAGGGCATTCTTTAGTGCTTTCCTTCTTTGTTCAAAGGCGGCTCTCACCACCTTAAAGAATAACTCCTCATCCTTGGCCTTAACTGCTGGCTTCTCCCGGATCTCTAAATCCACTACACAGGAGTCAACCTCTGGCTCAGGAAGGAAAGCGCTCCTGGGAACCTTAATTGCAATCTGGGGTTTGGTATAATACTGAATCAATAGAGACAGGGCCCCATAATCCTTAGTGCGTGGTTTGGCCACCATCCTTCTCCCCACTTCCTTCTGAACCATGATCACAATATTAGACAGGGTCTTTCTTGCCTTCAAAAGATGGATAATGATAGGAGTAGTGATGTAGTAAGGGAGGTTGGCCACCACCTTGACTTTGTTTGCCAGTTTGCCAGTTCGCCAGTCTGTCAGTTTGCCAGTTTTAAACTGGGTAACTGGGTAACTGGGTAACTGGGTAACCAATTTCTTGAGATTTATCTTAAGAATGTCGGCGTGAATGATTTCTACATTTTTAAAGGGTACTAAAGTCTCCCTTAGAAGTTTAACCAGATTCTCGTCAATTTCTATAGCCAGGATTTTCTTAGCTTTTTCTGCCAATTTCTTTGTCAGGGTTCCCATTCCCGGCCCGATTTCAATGACAATATCATCTTTACCAAGATCGGCTATTTCTACTATCCTATTTAGTATTCCCTCATCAATGAGAAAATTCTGCCCCAGCCTCTTCTTTATCCTTATGTTATGCTTTCTCAGGAATTCCTTAGTTATTTTAGGCAAAGTCATCTTTCCTCGCTAACGCTCAAGGTATGTTAGTTTGTTAGTTGGTTAGCACGCTCACTTCGTTCGCTTTAGTTGTTAGTTGGAAAATTTTACTAACTACTATAGGCAACGAAGTTGCCGTCCTAACTACTAACCGACTGTTTTACTTTTTGCTTTGGCTAACTTGGCAGCCAATTTTATGGTTTCTATCAGGCTCTGGGGGCTGGCAACTCCTTTTCCTGCAATCTCATAGGCTGTTCCATGGTCAACAGAGGTTCGGGTAATAGGAAGTCCTAAAGTTATATTTACTCCCCTATCAAAGGCGAGCATCTTCAATGGGATTAATCCCTGATCGTGATACATACATATCACGCAGTCGAACTCGCCTTTCAGGGCACGGTGGAAGATAGTGTCCGGCGAGATGGGCCCTTCTGTCCTTATCCCCTTCTTCTTTGCCTTTTTCACTGCCGGGATAATAAACTTTTTCTCCTCTTTGCCGAACAGCCCTTCCTCTCCTGTATGGGGGTTTAAACCTGCCACTCCAATCCTCGGCTTTTTAACCCCAAAATATTTCATATTATTCCAGGTTAATCTTATAGTCTGATAGATCTTCTCTTTATTTAAGGAACAGCTTACCTCGTTTAGAGGTAGATGGGTAGTTACCAAGACTACTTTTAAAGGACCGCCCACAAGCATCATGGCATAATTCTTTGTCTTGGTCAGATGGGCTAAGAGTTCTGTATGACCAGAAAACTTAAACCCCGCTTCATGCAGACCCCTTTTATTTATAGGTGCAGTAACTATAGCATTAATCTCTCCCTTTCTTGCCAGAGAAACTGCCTTTTCTATATATTCCACTGCTGCCCTTGCAGCCATTTTATTAACCTTTCCTACTTTGAGTCTCCCAATCCTGATATTTTTTAAATCTATTAAGTCAATGGTCCCAAATTTAAATCTCGCCTCTTCTATCCTGCTAATAGAATTAAGTTTTAATTTTGCACTTTGCATTTTGCATTTTGCATTTTGCATTTTGCACTCTGTACTTAACACTTCCTTGTCTCCAATGACTAAAGGGGAAGAGATCTTATAAATTTCTTTCTTGCTCAGGGCCTTTACAATAATCTCTGGGCCAATCGCTGCTGCATCCCCCATAGTAATCCCAATTATCGGCTTAACCATTATCTAAAGCTCCTCATCACTATTCCCGGGCATCCGCTAAAGCGGGATTCCGACTTCAGTCGGAATAAGAACCTGACTTCGTCAGAACCTTGTTTTGTTTATTGAAGTTCCGATACCTCAAAATAGCCCGGGAATGTGAGATTAACACAAACTTAAAAAAAGAAGTTTTGCAAATGTTTTTAGAGTCGGGTTTCGATCTCCTGTTTTGCTTTTAGTTTTTTCAAATATTCTTTAAGCTTCCTCTCCATCCTCTGAGAAGAGAGGATGTTCCTGATCATCTCTTTTACTTCTGAAAGTTTCTTCAATCTGGCCTCTTCCTTCTTCTCCAGTTTAACGATATGATAGCCAGCCCCTGTCTTAATTATCGAACTTATCTCTCCCTTTTCCAGGCTAAAGGCTACTTCTTCAATTTTTCTATCAAGCTGGCCTCTTTTAAAGGAGCCCAGATAAGCCCTCTTTGCCACCGTTTTAAAATCTATTCCAGATTTAATTCTCTTCAATGCTTTTTCAGCCTGAGAATAGTCCTCGAAGAGGATATGTCTTATTTTTACCCTCTCTTCTTCTCGAAACCTTCTCTTATTCCTCTCATAATATTCCCTGATCTCCTTCTTGGATACCTCAATCTCGGGTTTTACCTCTCTATCGATGAGTTTTTTAATCATGAGCTCTTCTTCATATCTTTTCTTTAGATCCTCAATCTTCACCCCTTCCTTCTCCAGGGCAAGCTCAAAGGCCTTTTCAGAAAGAAATGTTGACTTTACTCTCTCGATATTCTCCTGGACCTCTCCTTGTGATACCTTAATCCTCTGCCTCTTGGCCTCTTGAAGAAGGAGTCTATTCTCAATCATCCTCTCCAATAACTCCCTCTTGGAAGGCATTCTTTCTCCTTTAGGAAGGGCGCTCTTTAATTCTCGATAGGCCTTTTTCAATTCCGTCAGGGTAATGATCTCATCGTTTATTCGGGCAACGACACGCTCCACGATCTTTGCCTGAGAATGGCCGACAAAAACCAGCATCAAGAATAGTAAAAATAGAAAAGATTTTTTGTTCATTGTTCTATTCACCGTTTACACATAAATTACAATACACAAACCACAAATTACAAACAATACCCAATGACCAAAATTTCAATGCCCAATGCGCTTCGCTTGCATTGGAGAGAGCGTAAATATTAAGCATTAGCAAAAACGGTTTGTTTGAAACATCTGGCAATTGGAATTTGGAATTTGTTTGTGATTTGTAATTTGGAATTTGGTGCTTATTATTTTAATGTCCTTTATTATCTAAGCAATTCCTCATTGATCTCAATCTTTGCCTGGACACGAAGACCCAGGAGCCACTCCTTTAATGCTCCCTCCCTCCTTTCAAGGAGGAGTTTCTCTTTGATCTTTTTTCTGGCCTCTTTTAAACTCACCATTCTGGGTGGCAAGACCTTTTCCAATTTAAAGATGTGCCAGCCATAGGGAGATTCCACGGGATAGCTCACCTCGCCCGGGGAAAGTTTACCCACCGCCTCCTCCCATTCAGCGAGCATCTCTTCCGTAGAGAAGTAACCCATATCTCCTCCCCGCTCCTTATCCGGGCTCAAAGATCTCTTCCGGGCTAGTTCCTCAAACCCCTCTCCCTTACCCAAGGCCTTGAGAATCTCCTCTGCCTCCGCTTGGTTCTCTACCAGAATCTGACGGATCCTGAACTTCTTTGGTTCCTTGAATTGATCTTGATGCCCCTGGTAGTAAGCAGTAATTTCTTTCTCGCTCACCTTTAGAGGAAGATAGACCTGAAAGGTAATGAGCTTCTCAAGTAGGATATTTTCTCTTACTCCGTTCTTCCATTTCTCAAAGGTTATTCCCTCCTTGGCTAAAAAAGTGACGAACTCACTCTTGGGATAGGAGCTCATGGTCTCCTTTATTCTCTGATTTAATTCCTCATCAGTAACCCTCAATCCCAATCTTCTCGCTTCCTGAAGCTTGAGCCTCTTCTCAATCAATTGATCGAGAACCCTCCTCTTTAGGCCAGGGATCTCCTCTTTGCTGGGAGAATAGGGCAGGAGGGCCTTATTAAACTCCTCTAAGGTAATGGGCTCTCCATTGACCCGAGCAACTATTCCCTTCTCCTCTGGCTTCTTCCTGCAACCAGAAATTAAAAGGATAACGACCAAAAATAAAAAAAATACTCTTCTCATTTTCTACTCCTTTTAAAGTTATTCGCGTCCTCTTATTTCTTGCTCCGTGCCATTCGCGATGATTTCCGCCAGACTGACGGTGGGAACAGGCGCGTCTTGTCTTTTTGCGTCTTTCAGTTAATTGAGTTCCGATAAGATTGGAACGAAATCTTCGACAAATATCGAATATTTTAGCATCTTTGCGGTTGCAATATTCGCGTCTATAGTTTAGCATATCAGAGGAGTTTTTGCAAAACATTCGATAAAGTTCTTATGCTCTTCCTTTTCAGGAGAAAAGAGACTTCGTTCTCTTCTTGGCATATTTTCCCTTTGATGAGATTCTTAATATTTTTAGGAACCTCTTCCCTGCTTCTCCACTTTAGACCTATCTTCTCTTTCTCTTTAGTGATCTCTACAATCCCCAATCTCTGAGCAAGGACCTTTAAGTTCATAACCTCTATTAGATTCCTTGTCTCTTCTGGCAGAGGGCCAAACCTATCCTTTAATTCCTCTCCTAAATCCTTAATCTCTTCTTCCTTCACAGAAGAAGCCATCCTCTGATAGAAAGCAATTCTCCGGGCTTGATCTGGGATATACTCTTGAGGGAAGTAGGCCTTAAGATCCATGGTGATCTTGGGAGAAAGGAGGGGAGGAGTAGGTTCTTTCCCCTTTAGTCTCTCCACCGCCTCTTCCAGCAACTTAGAGTATAAGTCAAAACCTACCTCCATAATATAACCCGACTGCTCTGGGCCCAGGATATTTCCCGCTCCCCTGATCTCCAAATCCTTCATGGCAATCTTGAAACCAGAACCCAATTCTGTAAAGCGAGAGATGGTGGCCAGTCTCTTTATCTGGACTGATGAGAGAGGATATCCTTTAGGGTAGAAGAAGTAGGCGTGGGCCTTACTGCGACCCCTCCCCACTCTACCCCTCAGCTGATAGAGCTGCGAGAGCCCAAAGTCCTGAGCATCTTTGACGATAAGGGTATTGACATTTGGGATATCGAGTCCCGACTCCACGATGACGGTAGAGACTAAGATGTCGATTTCTTTTCTTATAAACTTGGCCATCACCTCTTCTAATTCTCTTTCTGGCATCTGGCCATGAGCCATAGCAATCCTTACCCCGGGGAAGATCTTTTTTAGGTTCTTTGCTAAATCAGGGATATTCTCTATTCTATTGTGGACGAAGTAAATCTGTCCCTTTCTCAAGAGTTCAGATTTAATGGCCTCTCTTACTATTCCTTCGTCACACTCTGTAACATAGGTAGCAATAGGGAGTCTTCCTTCTGGTGGGGTATTGACCAGACTCATGTCCCATATCCCGGATAGTGAAAGATGCAAGGTCCTGGGGATAGGAGTAGCAGAGAGGGTCAAAACATCAACTAATCTTCTTAAGTTCTTCAACTTCTCCTTATGCCTTACCCCGAATCTCTGCTCTTCATCGATAATGACCAGCCCCAGATCCTTGAAGTTTACATCCTTCTGAATGAGTCGGTGGGTTCCGATGACGATATCGACCAGTCCCTTCTTCAAATCCTTTACGATTCTTTGTTGCTCGGTCTTGGTCCGAAAACGGGAGAGCATCTCTATCCTCACCGGCCAGTCAGCAAACCTATCTCTGAAAGTACGATAGTGCTGCTCTGCCAAAATGGTAGTGGGGGTTAAGAGTGCCACCTGTTTTCCATCCGTAACCGCCTTGAAGGTTGCCCGCATGGCAATCTCTGTCTTTCCATATCCCACATCCCCGCAGATCAATCTATCCATGGGATGGGGATCCTCCATATCTCTTTTTATCTCTTCTATGGTCCTTGCCTGATCGGGAGTCTCAGGATAGATGAAGGCAGAGTCGAATTCCATCTGCCAATGGTCGTCCCTGGGAAAGGAGTGTCCCCTGAAGGCTTTCCTTGAGGCATAGAGGTTTAAGAGTTCCTCTGCCAATTCTCTCACCCTCTCCTTTATCCTCTCTTTCACCCTCTCCCAGGAAACCCCTCCCAATCTATAGACCTTTGGCCGATACCCTTCTGTTCCGATATACTTACTAACGAGATGGCTTTTATCTATCGGAATGTAGAGTCTATCTCCTCCGGCATACCTCAGGGATGAGAAGTCCATCTCCCCTCCCCCGGCCTTCAATCTCTTCAATCCCTCATAGATTCCGATGCCATAATCCTGGTGAACGACATAGTCGCCTTCCTCTAATTCCAAGAAGGCAGAGATTGGTGCCCCTTCCCTGTATCTAAACTTCTCAAGATACTTCCTCTCTCCATATCTTCCGAATATCTCCTCATCAGTTAAAATAGCCAGTCTTAACTCTGGGGCTAAGAAGCCAGCTGAGAGAGAGCCCACCTTTATCTCTAATTTCTCCAGATCTTTGAGGAGCTCAAGATACCTTTCTCTTTGACCCTGGTTATCAGCAAATATGAATATCCTATAATTCTCTTTCTGCCATTCCTCTATTCTTTCCCTTAATAGACTAATCTTGCGATGAAAATTCTCCATAGGCTTGGTAGCAAAGTCGATTGCTTCTTCCTGGGGAAAGGGTAAGAAATAGATTAGTTGATTAGTTAATAAGTTTCCGCCAGAGGCGGATCCGCCTTCGGCGGAGATAAGTTGATAAGTAGTGTCTTGAACAGCGATTAAGGTGTTCTTGGGCAGGTAATCAAGAAAAGTTGATCTCCCCTGACAAATAGCTGGGATGATCTGGGCTTCTTTTATCTTCTTAATAGACCTCTGAGTAATGGGATCGAACTTTCTTAGGGATTCTATTCTCTCTCCAAATAACTCTATTCTCAAAGGATGCTCATCCTGGGGTGACCAGATATCTATGATCCCTCCCCGGGTGCTGAATTCTCCCCTTCTCTCAATCATAGGGGTTCCCTCATATCCAGAAGAGACCAATCCCTTGATAAATCTTTCTCGTTTTAGGTCTTCGTTTATTCTTATTCTGTGGGAGAATTTTAAGAAATCATCTGGTGAGATTATTCTTTTTTTAAGTGCATCTTGATCCGTTACCAGTAGGAACTCAGGGGAAGAAAGAAGGTGGGAAAGACAGGATAGTCTTTTATCTACTCCGTCAGAAGGGAAAGAAAGAATAACGGCGCGCTTCGCTTGCCCCGTCTTTTGCTTATTGAAGTTCCGATACCTCAAAATAGGGCGGAAAACGCCGAAGATTCGCAGATCTTCTTCCATCTCGATTCTTTCCTCTTCATCCGAAGTAAGAACTAAAATGGAGCGAGATAATTTCTTGGATAAAGAAGAAAGAAGAAGGGCCTTAGCGCTCCCCCAGAGCCCGGAAATTTTAACTTCCTTCTTACCTTTTTTTAAATCGTCTAAGACCCTTTTTAATTCCTTTGACTTACCAAAATCCATTTAGCATCCCTAACAATCGATTTTTCACAAGTTTACCATAATTTGAGAAAGAAGACAAACAAAAAAAGAGACTGCCAATAAACTTATTTCACCAGCAGTCTCTTTAAAAACGGTTAGATAGAAAAATTATCTCTTAATTTTCTATGAAATTTCTAACATTTTATCGATGGCTCTCTTGGCCTTGACCCGTATCTCTTCTGGGACCGTTATCTGCTCTTTCATATCCTCTAAAGACCATAATATTTTCTCCAGGGTAGTCAGTTTCATGCTGGGACAGATGGCTAATTCCGAAGCGGAATAGAACTTCTTACCTGGATTTTCTTTTCTTAATCTATGGAGCAGTCCGATTTCTGTTCCCACAATTATCTCAAGAACACTACCCTCTTTTGCATATTTACACATCCCCTCCGTGGAGAGTGCCCTATCCGATAGCTTTATTACTTCTGGAGTACATTCGGGATGGACAATAACCTCTGCCGTCGGATGTTCTTTCTTCCGCCTCGCTATATCTCCGGATAGAATCCGGACATGGCTGGGGCAAAAGCCGTCCCAGGGAATGATTCTCTTATCAGTCTTAGTGGCTACATAATGGGCTAAGTATTTATCTGGAGTGAAGATAATCTCTTGAGACTTGAGTGATTTTATGAGTTTAACGGCATTGGCTGAGGTGCAGCAGATATCGCTCTCTGCCTTTACTTCCGCCGGGGTATTGACATAACTCACCACTGTTGCTTTGGGATGTTTCCTCTTCAGGACTTTTAACCTTTCTCTATCGATCATATCGGCCATAGGGCATCCGGCATCTATATCGGGCATGAGCACTATCTTATCCGGGCAGAGGATGGCCGCGGTCTCGGCCATGAAGTGCACACCGCAGAAGACGATTACCTCGGCATTCGTCTTAGCGGCCTGGCGACTTAATCCTAAAGAATCCCCCAGATAATCAGCGACATCCTGCACTTCGCCTATCTGATAATTATGTGCTAAGATAATGGCTTTTCTTTCTTTCTTAAGTCTCTGAATTTTCTCAATTAATCTTAAATTACTATCTCTTTTCAATTCTTCCTCCTCCAATGAGTAAATCCTTATCATAAAAGACCACTGCCTGACCGGGGGTAATGGCCCTCTGAGGCCTTCTAAACCTTACTTCTACTCTATTACCAATAAGGGGGGTAACTCTTGCCGCTGCCTCTCTATGTCGATACCTTATCTTTGCCTTTATTCTTATCGGCTCCTTTAATTTGTCCAAGGTAATCCAGTTGACATCCTCTGCTATCAGTTTATCCTTGAGGGTTTCTTTTTCACTTCCTACTACAAGTACATTTTTATCTTTATCAACGGCAATCACATAAAGAGGTTTATCAGTAGCTATCCCCAGGCCCCTCCTCTGTCCAATGGTATAGAAGGCGATTCCCTTATGCCTCCCCAAAACCCTTCCCTTCTTATTCACAATCAACCCTTCCTCCAAACTATCCGTGCCTATCCGTGTTCGCAAGAATCCGTGATAATCCGTGTTAGGGATGAAACAGATCTCCTGACTCTCAGGCTTACTGGCTACGGGTAGATTTAACTCTCGGGCTATCTCTCTCACCTTCTCCTTAGTGAGCGTGCCCAAGGGCATCAGGGTATGTTTGAGTTGCTCCTGGGTCATAATATAGAGGACGTAGGACTGATCCTTCTTGGGATCAATCCCTTTCCTCAAGAAGTATCTCCTCCTTTTCTTATCATACTCTATTCTTGCGTAATGACCGGTGGCGATATATTCGGCATCCAACTCCTTTGCTTTCGAGAGAAGTACACCAAATTTTATATACTGGTTGCACCTTATGCAAGGGTTGGGGGTTCTTCCTTCTTTATATTCCTCGCAGAAGTTAGCGATTACCTTCTTTTCGAAGACGTCTCTGAAGTTCAACACATAGTGAGGGATGTTCAATCTCTCGGCTACCCTTTTGGCATCCTCCACTGCCGAGAGGCCGCAGCAGCCGCCGAATCTCTCCGCCTCTTCTGCTAATTTAGGACGACGCGCTTCGCTTGCCTCGTCTTTACCTGGCGACAAATTAGATGGCCAGATCTGCATAGTTATGCCGATGACCTCATAGCCTTCTCTTTTAAGAAGAGCAGCGGTAACTGATGAATCCACCCCGCCACTCATGGCTACTACTACCCGCTTTTTCATTAACCTACTCACTTTAAAAATTATACTGGTTACTAACAGTTATGCTGGATCAACAATTTACTCACCAAGAGGGCTTTTTCTATAAACCCCGTTAGAAATAATCCCGCACTTTTATAAAGGTGCGGGAAGCCTCTAATGAAGCCCGTAGATATAGAAATTATCAACGGGGTAAGTATCGGGGGATTTTAGCGGTGTAAAGGATAACCCAGGGGCATTATATAAAGTGGGCGATTATCCTTAGGTATGCCTAATACCTTTTGTACCTGTACATCCCCAAAGGCGCCAATATTTACTGTCCCTAATCCTAAGGACTCTGCCTGAAGATATATATTTTCTGAAACATGCCCGGCCTCTAATATGGCATATTTGATACCCCTTTTACCATATTTTGCCATGGTTCTCTCATAGACAGCGGTAATTATTATATTACAAGAGGCCTCCCTGATCCACTGCTGACCAAGTGCAGCTTCAGCCAGATCTGAACGTAAGTCGCCACCTTTAATCTTTTCCAATTTATGCTCTTCGGGAAGGTAATGATAAACTCCTTTGGGTAAGAGAACATAAAGTTCTATGGGATAGAGAGCTCCTGCAGAAGGAGCGGTTCTAAGTTTAAAGCCGCCCACCTGGCCAGTTATCCCCTGAGCTGCCCAGAGAATTTGAGAAAGCTCTTTTAATGTAATAGGTTCTTTTTTATAGAGACGTCGGGAACGACGACGCGCTATGGCCTCTTCTATAGAAAGATTACTCTTAAGTCGCGGTTTGGGTAAAACAATATTATCTTCTTTTATCTGGTCTACCTTCACAGCAGGTTCCAACTGAATTACCTTTTTTAAAGGCTCAGCGTAAACCGATAAATTCACTAATACCCCAAAGCTAATAATGAAGGCCAACCCCGTTAGAAATTTCCGTTTTCTATACATAGTCATATTCTATTAGCTGTTGCCCCGTCGCATTTTTAATTTCTAACGGGGTAAATATAAAACTTTTCTTGAGCATTTTACTTTAGTTTCCTTATGACTTCATTTTGAGTCATACCCTGGAGAAGCCAGGTCTTGATAAGTCTTTTTTCCACTGAGAGCAGGGGGCAGTACATCTTATTACACTCACGCAATGTCTTTTTGCAAGGGCAGACCTTACATTTGACATTATCTAAGATAGCCTGGGGTAAAGGGGTTCCCATCTCGTAACAGCTCTGGCAGCAAAAAACTTCTTTTTTACCATCTACTTCTACATAATAAGCCTTATCCAGGACTGGCCTCTGACAAATGGAACAATTCTCCCCTAAGTATTTTCCCTCTATCCTTTTTCCACACATCTTACCACAAGGAGCATGCAGGGCAAAGACCACATCCTGGGGACTAAGTTTCATAACATGCAAATATAACTTGGCCATAGAAATCATTGACCCAATCCTCTTGCACCAGGGCATCTTCTCTATACAGGTGCGAATGGATTCAGTGCATTCACAACTGCATTTGGCATTATCTAAAACAAAATCTGGGATATCCGAGATATCATAACTCCGCAGTTGGTGAGCCATTTTAATGGCGGATTCAATTATTAAGCTATACCTCTCTTGATATCGGCTACTTTTAAGCACTTTAATTATTTTACCATTGGATTTACCTTGCTCTTCTAACTCTCTTATATCTTTAACAACGGTTTCAATAACCGGACAGCTATACCTATTCTCGCTTGCCAGGCAGACCCAGATTTTCTCATTACAGGCGCAGGGACAACTCAGTTCACGAATGACTTCTGCCGGGAGTTGATAGATAAACGCTATATTGCCCCCGTTAAAGTTCCAGACTATGGTCTCCTTATCAAAGCCCTTCTCAACCAGAGACCTTACCCTACTTCTTAAATCCTGGGCTACGGGACAATCTTTGGAATGATCTATGAACTTTTTTTCTCCGCAGCCGACACAGAGAATTTTGGAGTAAATCTCATTTAATTCTTTTTCCGCCTTTAATTCAGAGGAATAAACTTTGCTCCCCGATAATAAAAAAAGACTCGATATGACTAAAACTAAACTCCACACCAGGATCTTGGTGCGGGGTAAAATGCTTTTTTTCATCTAAATCTCCTCTTCAAATAAGGCATAAACAAGAAGGAGAAAGCAATAATGGCTACGCTTATCAGCTGAGCGCTGCGAACAGGACCGCCCGCGATATACAGGCTATCCGCTCTAAGGAATTCTATAAAGAACCTTATCGTAGAATATAAAATCAGGTAAAGTAAAAAGAGAAAGCCATCAAAGGTTTTTCTTTTTCGCATTCTCCAAAGAAACGCAAATATTACCAGGTTTAATAGCGACTCATAAATCTGCGTAGGATGGACTGCTACCTGGCCAAAGCGAAGACTGGCTAAACTGCCTTCGGGAAACCTCACGCCCCAGGGGAGACCGGTGGGCAATCCATAACCATCACCGCTTAAGAAGCAACCTATTCTGCCAATAGCCTGCCCGAGGATAAGTGCCGGCGCAAAGGTGTCGGCAAATTTCCAAAAATTCAATCTACGCCTTTTGATAAACCAAATTCCTGCTAAAAGCCCTCCCACTATACCACCATACAATACCAGGCCTCCCTGCCAAATAGCAAGAATCTGCAAGGGGCGGCTAATAAAGTAAGCGAAGTCGAAAAAGAAAACATATCCTAAACGGGCACCGAGCATACCAAAGATTATAGCATATATGGCAAAGTCGGATACTAATTTAGAGTCTATACCTTTTCGTTTGGCTTCATTATTAGCTATCCAGAGTCCAACCAAAAAAGCAGTAGCAATCAGCACCCCGTAGGAATGAATAGCTATATGACCTATTTTAAAAAGTACCGGATACATATTTTCCTCCTTAACTTACCACTTTTTGAGATTTCTGAAAAAGTCCAAAATATGAGAAATCTCTGATTAAAAGATTAAAAAGCAGATTACACAGATTAAAACTTCGACGACAAAATCTGTGTAATCTTAAGTAATCTGTGTAATCAGAGGACGCTGATATAGTTTCAAGGAGTTCTTCAGCGACCTCTTTTTGACTATTCCTGGGGCAGTTTTACCTGCCTGCCGGCAGGCAGGGGTCATACCCCGGACCAAGATAGGCCTCACTTCGCTCGGTCCTATCTTCCATAGGGGCTAACGCCCCTCTGGTGCTTCAAAATGCTCCTTTTCGTCACATTTTTCCGCTGTCACCCCTCCAGACCTCTCCAGTGCTGTATCGGAATTTCTATTCCGATACAGCAAAACAGTGCCCTTCGCCACAATGGGCCACTCTGGGAATCATAAATCTTACTTTCATGCCCCATTCACCTCCTTCAATTCACATTATAGTTTCATACTTTAACATTACTGGCCGAAATATTATATCTTTACTTAGCAATCTTAACACTTGAGTTAACCAGAAATTGGGAAGATTTATAAGTATACTTTGAAATTTTAACATAATATTGAAGGCTTTTCTATACTTTAAAACATGGTCTCTATACATTCTCTGTGCCTGCTCTAAAGGTAACTTTCTTTCTATAACTTTATGTATAAGTCCACCACAGACCTGACCAAAATGTATTGCTTCTCTTATTCCTTCACCACTTAGAGCCATACACTGGCCGGCAGAATCTCCTACCAGAAAAATTCCATCAATTACCGGCTCCCTTAGCTGATGAGGGAAGAATCCACCATGAACCCCGTTAGAAGTCCCCGTCCGTCTTTCTTTGCCGGACGAGGCATCCGACCCCGAAGGGGGCGGATTACTTCTAACGGGGTGAACAGAATCTATATTTAACTCAAACTTAGATAGAAATAGATCCAATTTTTTATTCAAATCTGTAACCCCTTCATAGCTGCCCACTCCAAATCTTGAACTTTCTCCGCAGGGAAATAGCCAGCCTACCCCTTTTCTTACTAATTCCGGGGTTATCCAGAAATGCAGGTTTTCTGCCTTATAATCCAGAGTGGTTTCAATGGCAAAACTTAAACATTTTTTTTTGACAAAATCTTTATCCCTATCTTTTATAAGATGCGCCTTCCAGCCTGAGGCATCCACTATACATTCTGATTGAAATTTTCCTTTATCGGTTATTACTCGCTTGCCTTCTCGACCAAGCACCTGGGCCTTTATTATCTTAGCATCGATCTTTTTAGCCATTCCTTGAGAGAGCTTTTGATAGTCAAAAGTACAAAATGGTATAGGTAATTTAAATGTCAAATCACCCCAGTCCGTATGCAGAATAATAGTATCTAACTCCTGAAGGATGGAGTCCTGGCATCCAAGATTCTTAATCACACTTAAAATGGTACAGCAAGCTGAAGTCTGATTGGTGCCAATTTTCTTTTTATCTATCAGGAGGATATTGCCTCTCATTCGACTGGCTACACTGAGTCCGGCAAAACTTCCTCCAACTATGATTGCGTCAAAATTTTCCATTTCAAACTAAGCCTCACTTTGTTCGGCAATCGGTGTAATCAAGTATAAGGTTGAGATTCCCATACTTTAAAATATAGGTAATGGTATATTGCCCCAGAGATGCTCTGGTTTAGTCTCCATTAAGAAGATCATCTTTTCACTAATGGGGTCTATATCCACAAAGAATACAGGCTCACGTCGAACATTCAAACTCATGGCCTCACTTATATCTACTCTTTTTCCACCAGGTGCAAGTGCTCGCGTAAAAATCAGCCGCCAGGTTGCATCCGGGTCTGACTTCTTTAACTGCCGCATAGGCTTAAGCGTGAGCATATCCCATATATGGCGAACCATAAAACCTACGCCTTTCTTGGATACCTTACCGTGATGTTCCTCATGCTCCATAGTGGATACAGCTATGAGTCCCTGCATCATATAATCAGAAGGCAATAGATAGGTAACTATTGCGCCTCTTTCTATTTTATTCTCCAACTGCCATTTAACTCTATCATCCTTAATAGAAATATCCAGAAGCTGGCCAATTACCTTTTTACTCCTGGGAGCTAAAGATATAACCAATATATCTTTCCTTTTTAGGGTAGCAATCTGAGATTTGGAGAATTCCCTTAATCCCAGTGCCAAACCAACAGCAATTGTTAAACTAACCACATAAAGTAGGATAAAACTAAAACTCCTGCGGCTCTTGCTAAAGGGGAATCGGGCAAAAATTTTCCCTCCTATATTTCCCGGGAGAAACATATAGGGGACGCTTTGAATATATTGTGCATAGGCCTCAGGATAAGTTTTCTTCATACGCCTTTCTTCATCCCGGGCTAAAAAATAATATATAAAGAGCATACTTACCAAAAGAATTAAGATTATAAATCGTGGCCAGAAGAGTAAAAGCCCAAGCCCTGATATGCCCAAAAACAAATATTGGGGATGGCGAATAAACCGGTAAAGCCCTCCGGTAACTACTGCTCGACGGAAAAGTTTTGCCCCATATACCTGTAGGGCACAGACTAAAAAGAATAAGAGACCCAAAATGAAAAGGAGTGGGCCTAAAGCAGAAAGAAATATTAGAAAACCATTACCCGCTACTGCTAAGTGGGGAAAGAAGAAACCTGTCAGCCAGGCAGTGGCTTGATGCCCATAGAGAAAATCTAAGATTGGCGCATATAGCGAATAGAAAAATACCGTAAACGGGGTAATCATTATGAGCACTTCTAAAGCAATTACGGCATAGAAAAGAAATGCTACCCAGCTACCGAATCTTTTTAAATTAGTCATCATCTATCCCTCTCAATCAAGATAGGCCTCACTTTCATTCGGCAATCCACAGATTAGCACGGATTGACTAAACTGATTAGCACAGATTTAGCAACGGAAATCAGTGCTAATCCGTATCTTTTAATCTGTGCCCATCCGTGTAGCTATTCAAATTCCGATGCCTATTTGGCCCGGTCTCCCCGATGGATATCGGAGGTTGCCGGAATTTGCCCCGCCCTTTCCGGAAAAGGGCGGGATCCGAGACGATAAAATAACAGCGCGCTTCGCTTGCCCTGTTTCTGTCTGACGACAGATAACAGCGCGCTTCGCTTGCCCTGTTTCTGTCTGACGACAGATAACAGCGCGCTTCGCTTGCCCTGTTTCTGTCTGACGACAGATAACAGCGCGCTTCGCT
>DRGV01000013.1 GCA_011049955.1 bacterium | reverse complement strand
GGACTTGACTCTAGCCTCCTAAGAGCCCAATCAGATGCCATGGGTGTCCCCATCATCCAGAGGAAGACTACCTGGGAGAACTACGAAGCGGTATTTAAAGAAGCGGTTTCAGAATTGAGAAAGGAGGGTATTGAGATAGGCATTTTTGGCGATATCGACATGCAGGAACACAGAGATTGGGTAGAGAGGGTATGTAAAGAGGTCAAGATTAAGCCGTTATTGCCTTTATGGAAAGAAGACCGGGAGAAATTACTCAAAGAATTTATCCGGACTGGCTTCAAAGCCATTGTAGTAGCTACTAAGGCCGATTTATTGGGTAAGGAATGGTTGGGGCGCCAGATAGATGAGGAATTCATAAAAGACCTAAAAAGATTAGGCAATATCGATCTCTGTGGAGAGAAAGGCGAATACCATACCTTTGTCTTTGATGGGCCCATCTTTAAAAGGCCTGTGAAGTTTGCGGTTAATAGAAAAATATTTAGAGATAGACATTGGTTTCTGGAGGTTATCCCTGAAAATGAAAAATAGGGAGATTGTTTTGGATTTGGAAGATACAAAAGCGCAGATAATCTATCATTGCTTCAAAGAAACTAAAGTAAAAACCTTTCTAATCTCTTTTGCTGCCAAAAGAAAGGTCTTGAGCACATTGGAAGGATTTAAGAAAGTGAGATATGTGGCTAATCACTACAACCCTCCTGAGCTCTGGGACTTTGTTCATAAGAATAAAAAGGGGTATGAGAAAAGAATTTATGCTGATTTAAAACTTAAGCCCGGTGATGTAGCCATGTTATTTACTGGTGTAGATATGGATAACCTCTCTATCAAAAGGGAAAAATACGGCGATTTTAGGGTCTATGCCTGCGTTACCGCGGGAGCAAAATCTAATGCTCAAAGGATAGGAGTGGATAAAGCAGGAAGTGTGGAGAAAGAGGAAGGTGAGTTTGAGCGCCTTGGTACGGTTAATATAATAGTTTTGACCAACGCATCGCTCACAGTAGGAGCAATGGCAAGAAGCATAATTACTATAACTGAGGCAAAAGTAATAGCCTTTCAGGATAGGGATATAGGAAGTTCATATAATCCCAGAATTCAGGCCACAGGTACCGGGACAGATAATATTGTCGTTGTACCAGGTATTGGCCCGGGAATAAGTTATGTAGGTGGACATACCAAGGCCGGAGAATTAATGGCAAAAGCGGTAACCTCTGCGGTAAAGGAAGCCATTCTAAAACAGAACGGGGAGCACTAAGATGCTTCGTCATGGATTAAATTTTAGCCTCTTAATGGAGATATTGGAGTGAAAACTCTTTTAATTGTTAGAAAATTTGTTGTTTTTGCTTTGATTACCTCAATATTCTCCTTTACTCCAGGTTATAGTCAGAATACTGGAATCCAAGATCCAGGATCCAGGATCCAGGATCTCCCTATCAGGATTGTCTCCTTGACTCCTGCCTATACCGAGACCCTGATTGAACTGGGATTAAGAGATAGAATAGTAGGAGTAACCCCCTTTTCGGATTATCTAAAGGAGACTAAGGACATTGAAAAGGTCGGTTTCTATACCCAGCCCAGTTTAGAGAAGATAGTCTCTTTAAAGCCAGATCTGGTCCTGGTGGCAGATTATATTGGTCAGGAGTCTCTCTTCAAGGCCTTAGAGCGATTGGGAATAAAGGTAGTGGTCTTCAGGCGTGGGGGAGTAAAGGGTATCTTTGAAATGGTAGAAGAGATTGGTAGGCTATGCGGTAAAGAGAGAGAGGCGAGGAGACTTCTAAAAGAAATGAAGGCAGTCATCGATGAGGTAAAGAGGAAGGTTAAGGGCTTGGAGAGGCCGAGGGTCTATGTCGAGGTAGGATATAATCCGCTCTTCACTGCCGGAAAGGGTTCTCATATTGATGACCTGACTGAGATTGCGGGAGGAGAGAATATCGCCCGACAAATAAATAAGCCCTATCCCAGGATCGGTCAGGAGTTCGTCATTGAGAAAGACCCTCAGGTCATTATCCTTCCTTATATGGGAAGGGGATATACCAAGGAGAGTGTGAAAAAAAGAGGTGGCTGGAAGAATATAGAAGCGGTAAGAAATAATCGGGTTTACGATGATATCGGCACCCAGATAATTACTATTCCCTCTCCCAATCTCATTTTAAAGGGTCTTCCAGAATTGGCAAAGAGAATCCATCCCGAATTATAGAAGAGAGAGCAGAAAGTTTAAATTCCAAATTACAAGCACCAAAATCATCCGCCAAAGGCGAGATTTCGCTAAAGGCGAACAATGACCAAAACAAAAAACTTATATTAGGCCTTTGTTTGGAATTTCAGTCATTGGGTCATTGTATATTGTTTGTAATTTGTATATTGGAATTTTTGTTAGCAATAAAATTTGTGGAGTATAAAAATGGAAAAGAAGGTTAAGAGATGGGTTAGTGGCTTGGGCTTGTTAGTCCTGCTTTTGATTATGGTCTCTATACTTGCTTTAAGTCTTGGCCCTGCCCGCATACCATTCTCTAACATTTTCCAGCCTCAAGGGATAGAAAGCATCATTCTCTTTAAGATTCGTCTCCCCAGGATTGTCCTGGGATTCATGGTGGGTGCCGCTTTGGCTGTGGCTGGGGTCATCTTCCAGGGGATGTTTAGAAACCCCTTGGTTGAGCCTTATACCTTAGGAGTCTCTGGGGGAGCGGCCTTAGGAGTAAGTCTCTCCATTATCACTGGCTTCAGAATCCTTCCCTTAGCGGGATTCTTAGGAGCCCTAGGAGCTATATCCCTGGTCTATTTCATTGCTCGAAGACAAGGGTATCTTAGGATATCCATGCTTCTACTAATTGGGGTGATGATAAGTTTTATTGCCTCAGCCATCATCCTTCTCATCATGTCTCTCTCTCAGGAGTATCAATTACATGGGATATTATTCTGGATTATGGGAAGCCTGGAAGAGTCTAATCCCGCTCTTATAAAATTAACCTCACTCATTATCTTAATAGGAATAGCCACCTCTTTCTTCTTCTGTCGGGATCTGAACGTCCTATCCTTAGGAGAGGAGGAGGCCCTACATTTGGGAGTAAATATTGAAAGGACGAAGAGGACTCTATTCATCTTAGGCTCTCTAATCGCTGGGGTGGCGGTTTCTGTATCTGGGATTATAGGCTTTGTTGGTTTATTAGTACCTCACTTCATGCGCCTCTTCGTTGGCTCAGACCATCGAATCCTTTTGCCTACCTCTTGCCTGGCAGGGGGGATATTTTTAATCGCCAGCGATACCTTAGCAAGAACCATTATCTCTCCTCTGGAACTCCCCGTGGGCGTAATCACTGGGATTCTTGGGGGCTCGCTCTTCATCTATTTTCTCACTAAGAGAACTCTAAGATTAGGAAAGTAAGATGCTTGAATTAGAGAAAGTAACCACAGGATATAACACGAAAGCCATCCTGAATGATATTAGCTTTACCCTTAAAAAGGGAGATTTTTTAGGGATAATCGGTCCCAATGGCAGCGGCAAGACGACTCTTCTAAGAGTAATAAGTAAGATACTCAAGCCCTGGGAGGGAAAGGTGACTTTGGAAGGAAAAGAATTGGATGAGATAGGGCATAGAGAATTGGCGAAGAGGATGGCCGTTGTTCCCCAGAGGATGCAGGAACTCTTCTTCTCTTATTCCGTAAAGGACTTCATCCTCTTGGGCCGCACTCCATATCTTGGAAGGTTCCAACTCTTGGAGAATGAAGAGGATTTAAGAGTAGTGCGGGAAGTTATGGAGGAGACGGATACTTTAGGATTGGAAGAGAGGAATTTGGAGGACTTAAGCGGAGGGGAGAGGCAAAGGACAATAATTGCCCAGGCTCTTGCCCAGGAGCCAGAGATTCTCTTCCTTGATGAACCAACCGCCCATCTTGACATCAATCACCAGGTAGAGATTCTAAATCTGATTAAGAGCTTAAATCAAAGAAAGAATTTGACCGTTCTTATGATATCCCATGATCTTAACTTAGCAGCAGAGTATTGTGAGAAACTAATCCTTTTAAAAGAAGGAAGAGTATTTCAGGAGGGTTTGCCTCAGGATATTCTGACCTATAAGAATATCGAAGAGGTCTATAAAACTTTAGTGGTGGTAGAAGAGAGCCCTGTTTCTTCCAGACCCCACGTGTTCTTAGTACCTAGTAAAACTAAAGAAAAGAGGGGTAAATAGTCTAAGGGAATCCGGTGACCCCGTAAAATCGTCCGACCGACAAAGACGGACGGACGATCACGGGGCAAGAAATCCGGAACGGCCCCGCCACTGTAATCGGTTGCGAAACCTGCACAACCGCCAAGACGCGAAAAGTCCGCAAACCCGCGAAACTTTAACGTTTTGGTAAAGCCACTGGAACATCTGCAGATATCTTTATCTGCGGTTATCTGCGTTCCGGGAAGGCGTAGGGAGTAGGAGACCGTAAGTCAGGAGACCTGGCTATCTACAAATCTATCTTATCTCTCTTCGGAGGGAAGAGGAGATAAAGAATGAGGGAGAAAAAGAATTTAGTAGCCTTGCTATCGGCGGTTATCAGCGTTCTGACTTTACTGTTTACTGTTCACTGTTCACTGGTTACTCCTGCCTATGCGGTTGAGGATAGGCAGGAAGAGGTCTTTAATTTGGGAGAGGTAGTCATTACTCCCACCAGGACCCCCAGACTCTTGGGGGACGTATCTCTCCACACTACCATCATCACCAAAGAAGAAATCGCAAAGAGCGGAGCGAGAAACATCGGAGAGGTAATAGAAAAGGAGACCGGAGTCAAGGTGGATAGTTACGGAGCCTTAGGGGCCCAGACTAACGTAAGTATGCGCGGTTCCTCGTCAAAACAGGTTCTAATACTCATTGATGGTCATCGCATGAACTCTCCCCGAAATGGGGAAGTGGATTTGAGTGAGTTCCCTATGTTAGACGCCATTGAAAGGGTAGAGATAGTAAGGGGTCCTGCCTCGGCTCTCTATGGAAGCGGTGCTCTGGGCGGGGTAATTAACATTATCACTAAGGAGCCAACAAAGAAGCCTACCTTTAGTTATGAGACATCCTATGCTACGCATAATACCTTCATCAATAAATTCAGCCACGGAGCAAGGATTAAGAAGTTTGGTTACTTCCTCTCTGGAGGACAGTATCAATCCCAGGGTCATCGACCCAACAGTGATTGGGATGCCTATGACATCTTTGGAAAATTGACCTATGACCTGACCGACTGGTCGAAACTCAGTTATAGCATGGGATACTATAATGGTGAGCATGGTGTTCCCGGGCCCGAGCCGCCAGGCTATAATCCAAACGACCCAGATAATAGACAACATAAACAGAGGGTCTGGGGAGACCTGAGGTGGGAAGCAAAATTCAGGAAAGAAGATCGTCTCTCTATAAAAAGCTATGGCACAGATAATGAGCTGAGATACTATGAGAAGACCGTAGCAGATAGTATCCACAAGGACCATACTTATGGTGGAGAGATCCAGCACACCGTTAAGATTGGAGAGAGGAATAAGGTCACTATGGGAATGGACATCCATGAGGATAGTATGAATTCCACTTCAGCTGGAAAGCACGAACAGACCTTACAGGCTTACTGGATTCAGGATGAGATTAAGATATTGGAACCCCTGACTCTTACAATTGGAGGAAGATGGGATTACCATCCCGCCTTTGGAACAGAAGGTTCTCCCAAGGCGAGCCTTCGCTACAAAGTGACAAAGAAGACCACCTTGAGGGCCTCTGGTGGAAGGGCCTATCGGGCTCCTACTCTGAATGATCTCTACTGGAATCAGCCTCCGTTGTATTTCGGAAATCCAGACCTCAAGCCAGAGAAGGCCTGGGCCTGGGATGTGGGGATTGACCAGATATTCACTAAGAACTTACTGGGAAAGTTGACCTTCTTCCGGAGAGAGGTAGATGACCTCATTACCTGGGAAGAGACGCCACCGGGTAGCTGGATTTACATACCACAGAATGTCGACAAAGCGCACATCTGGGGATTGGAATCGGAACTGAGGGCCAAGATGGGCAAGTACTTCTTAGGTGGCATAGGCTATACCTGGCTCGAAACCAGGAATAAGACCGTAGGTCCTAACTACAATAACGATCTTACATATACGCCGACGCATAAGGCCAATGTCTACTTAGAGTATAAGACTAAGCTCGGACTTCTTGCTCGGGTAGAGGAAGAGTTCGTGGACTCTCGCTTCGTTAATGCAGCCAATACAAAAGCAAGGGAACTTCCTCGTTATTTCCTGACCAATCTCAGGGTAGAATACACTAAGAAGTACTTCACCTGGTTTGCTGGGATTAACAACATTTTTGATACCAACTACGAGATGAGAGAATACTATCCCATGCCCCGAAGGACAGGCGTGGTGGGAATGCGTGTAAAATTCTGAGTCGCAGATAACTGCAGATCACAACGCAGATGACCGCAAATTTCAAGAAACGGGGAAAGGGTGAAACGGTGACACGGGGAACGAAAAATAGTCTCCGATTCTCCGCTTCACCGATTCCCCAATTCAGCATACTCAACTTACCTAACTCAAATGGAAAGGAGGCGTGATATGTTTAACATTATGGTAAAGGGTGGGGTTTTAATGTGGTTCATTCTCTTCTGTTCGATAATATCCGTTGCTATTATTTTGGAAAGACTTTATCATTTTCACCGGATAAGAATAAATATTCCTGACTTTTTTTCCTCTGTAAGAAAACTCCTCCAAAAGAAGAAGGTCAAGGAAGCCCTGGACCTATGTCAAAATACTCAAGCCCCCATAGGCCGCATCCTGGCCTGTGGCATTCAGAATCACGAAAAGGATGTCCAGACTCAGGAGAAATCCATCTCTCGTGTAGGCTCCTGGGAGGTAAGGGGTTTAGAGAAGCATTTAAGAGGTCTGGCTATTATTGGTAATATTACTCCCCTTATAGGTCTTCTGGGCACTGTTGTGGGAATGATTAAGGCCTTTGTAAAGATCCAGGAACTGGGTGGTAGGGTGGATGCCAGTGTGCTTGCTGGCGGTATCTGGGAAGCACTCCTTACCACTGCTGCCGGACTAACTGTGGCCATCCCCACCTTGGTGGCCTATCACTATTTTGAAGGCAAGATTGACAATATGTCTTCTTGGATGAAGGAGATAGCATCAGAACTCCTTGAATTCCTAGGAGCAAGGCCAGCTACAGAGAAGATAGAATAAGCTGCAGGCTACAGACTGCAAGAATGTTGAAACGGGGAAAGGGAGAGACGGGGAAACGGAGAAAGTGGGAAAGTGAGCAGGTGGGAAAGTGAGATGCCAGATATCAGATGTTAGATATCAGATTAATAACTCATTAACACATAAACGCATTCCGCATCAACGCATTCCGCATTAACGCATTCTCTTATTCACTTATTAACGTATCAACGTATTTACTTATTAACGTATCAACTTATTCACTTATTTACTTATTATCGTATTAACTTATTCTCTTATTTTCTTATTAATTTTGGAGTGACACAATGGAATTTTATGGAAGAAAGAGAATTAGTACCCACCTCAATATTGCTCCTCTAATAGATGTTGTTTTTCTTCTCTTGATTTTCTTCATGCTCTCTTCCCACTTCGTTACTCAACCGGGGATAAAGATTACCCTGCCTTCGGCAGTTACTGCCAGACTACATCCCGAAGAGGATATTATCATCTCCATTACTGAAGATAATAACCTATATCTGAATGAAAGACTGGTAACCTTAGAGAACCTTCTGGAGCAATTAAGAATAGAGATAATAAAAACCGAGAAGAAGACCGTAATTATTAAGGCTGATGAGAAGATAGACTTAGGCTTAGCGGTAAAGGTTATGGACATTGCCAAACAGGCCGATGCCGAGAGGTTAATAATCTCTACTAAATTGGAAGAAGATGTTAAGCAATAGAGTAATCAAAACCACATTTATAATCTCTCTTCTTAGCCATGGCTTATTTTTAGCTATGCCCTCATCTGATATAAGTGTGCCCAAGATTGAAAGACCCAAAGAACTCACTCTCCAAATAGAGATAGAGAAGCCCTCACTTCTTCCTAAGATAGAGAGAATGGGTAAGGAGAAGAAATTCAAATTAGTTAACCAGTCACCCAGTTTACCAGTTACCCAGTTGAAGACCGGCAAACCGGCAAACCGGCAAACCGGTGAACTAATAAATGAAGCCATGCTCCGTTATCAGGATATAGTTAAACAGAGGATAGAAGAGGTGAGAAGATATCCGGAGTGGGCAAAAGAACAAGGAATAAAAGGAGTGGCCCATCTTAGATTCATAGTTTTAGCCAATGGTAATGGTCGAGAGATTAAATTGGTGCATTCCTC
>DRGV01000012.1 GCA_011049955.1 bacterium | reverse complement strand
TGAGATATTCCTGACAGTAGGTGGTCAAGCCTTTACCCAGGGTAGCAATAACCAGAGCAACGAGGATGAAGAGCAAGACTTCTTCTTTAGTATATTTTTGATAGAAATAGAGGAGTCTCTCCTGGGCCTTTCCTTTCCAGCTTCTCTCCAATTTAACAATATAGTCAGGGACAAGCTCCTCTTCTATTCCCGGTTCTTTGACCTCAAATAGGGCAATAGGTTCTGGGGAAAGGACTTTGCCCATCAGGGGAAGGCCGGTGACAAGAGTAAAACCAGAAAATATTGCCGCAAGCCACATACAGATTAGAGCAACCAGGAAACGTCTCTTATATGGTCTAAGATATTTCAATAGCCTTCTATAGAGTTCCATCTAAATCTCCATTGAACATTGAGCATTGAGCATTGAAAAAGTAACAAGTAACAAGTAAAAAGTAGCAAGTATGAAGTAATAAGAGATTAAGGAAAAACAAGAAAATAAGAAAATACGAAATGTGTTATGCGAAAAGCGGAAAGCGGATCGTCTCACCGTCTTATCCGTCGAATCCGTCTTATCTATCTGACGGACTGACGGAATAGACGCATAAACGCATCAACGCATCAACTCATCAACGTATTTACTTATTCTCGTATTAACGTATTCATTGTTCATTGTTACTTGGCTTCTTCTAAGGTCTCTAAGATATTCTCGGCAGCTCTTCGCGGTGCCCCAGGTTCTCCCAACTTCTCTTTTACCTTGGCCAGTTCGGTTCTCATCTCGTTCAGTTTCTTAGAATCCTGTAGGATTTCCAAGCATGCATCAGCGATTCTTCCTGGTCTTGCCCCATATTGTAAGAATTCGGGCACGACCTTCTTTTCAGCAACAACGTTCACCAATCCGATGTAGGGGATTTTTATTAAGATCTTCGATAGCAGCCAGGTAGTGAAATGGACCTTATAGACAATGAGCATGGGAAGACCGAGACAGGCGTTCTCCAGGGTTGCTGACCCTGAGGCAACCAGGGCAAAGTCCATTATACTTCGAACATCGAAGGTAGGATCTTCCACTACCTTGATAGAGAAATTTGCTCTCTTTAATACAGCATTCACCCTTTCCTTAGAGAGAGTGGGAGCAAGAGGCAGGATGAATTGAGACTCTGGTATCTTTTCCCTTATTCTTCTTGCTGCCTCTATCATTACCGGAAGGAGACGTTTAATCTCTCCTTCTCTACTGCCTGGTAAGAGGCCGATGATGGGTCTATTCTTCTCAATCTCAAATCTCTCATAGGCTTCCTTTTTAGAAAGAGTCGGTCTAACAATGTCCAGGAAGGGATGGCCAACGAAGCTTACTGGACAGCCTGCGTCTTGATAAATTCTTTCCTCAAATGGCAGGATGACGATCATCTTCTTTACCAGGTTAGTTATCTTTCTTACTCTCTTTCTTCCCCAGGCCCAGACCTGGGGACTGATGTAATAGCTAATCGGGATATTCTCCTCCCTGGCCTTCTTCGCCACCCTCAGGTTAAACCCAGGATTATCGATCAAGATTATCCCCTGAGGTTTTTCCTTCTCCATAAGGTTATCTAACTTCTTGAGGATTCTACGAAAGGTTCTGATATGTTTCAGGACCTCAACGAAACCAACTACTGCTATCTGGGTAATATCGGAGATTAGTCTCACCCCCGCCTTCTCCATCTTCCTCCCCCCAATCCCAAAGAGATCTATTCCGGGAGAGAGTTTCTTTAGTTCCTGAGCAAGATAGGCTCCCTGAAGGTCGCCACTGGCCTCCCCGGCCAAGATCATAATCCTCTTCTTAGGCTTAATCTGATGTGATATCTCCTGGACAATGGCCAGCGCCTCCCGACCTTCCTTTCCGGAAACCAGGGGCTCCTGGCCCCTTTGAATGGCGCGAATAAAGGCCTCCAGTTCCAACCTCAAAGGTTCCACCTTCTCAATCTCTGGCCTTGAAGAAAGGATTTTCACTTTACCATCTGGGGTAATCTCCCGACGGTAGATAGAAAGTTCCTGATTGATATAATCTAAGGAGAGATAAGCATCTCTCTGAAATATCCTTATCTTTCTGGTCTCTTCTTTAGTCACCCGGCTGGCAGTAAGATTGGCAATGCAGCCATTCTCAAATGTGATCCGGACATTGGCAATGTCCTCTTCTTGAGATAGAACGGGTATTCCTACCGCCTCTATTCTTTTGACCGGCGAATTGACCAGGGAGAGGATAATATCGATGTCGTGGATCATAAGATCCATGACCACTCCTATGTTGGCTGCCCGAGGCTTAAAGGGTCCTAAGCGGTGGCATTCTATAAACCTCGGTTCCTTGATTACCCTATTCAGGGCCGAGACCGCGGGATTGAATCTCTCGATATGGCCTACCTGCAGGACGAGATTCTTTCTCTTTGCCAACTCGAGTAACTCATCCGCTTCTTCTATGGTCTGGGTCATGGGCTTCTCAATTAAGATGTGGACCCCGGCATTCAAAAAGTCCTTACTTATCCTATAGTGGAGCTCTGTGGGAACGGCAATACTTGCCACGTCTACTCTCTTTAAGACCTGAGTGTGTTCTGAGAAAGCAGAGGTTTTATATTCCCGGGCGATTCTTTTTGACCTCTCTTCATCAATATCAACTACACCCACCAGTTCCACATCAGGCATCTCAGAGTAGATCCGAGCGTGATGCTGCCCCAGATGTCCCACGCCGATTACCACTACTCTAATGGGCTTCGTCATATTTCTCCTTACCTTTGAATCAGTTAACAAGTATACAAGTTGACAAGGATACCTGTCTGCCGCCAGGCAGGCAAGTTAACAAGGGAATACGAAATGCGTTATGCGGAATGCGTTATGCGAAATGTGAAAAAAGGGTTAAGCGAAAAGCGGAAAGCGTTAAGCGGTGAAGAATTTGAGTGATAGGATTGAAAGTTTTGAGAATCTTGAAGTCTGGAAACTTGCCCACCAAAAAGCCAAAAAACGCTTAACTCTTAACTCATCAACGCATTAACGCATAAACGCATTAACGCATAAACGCATCAACTCATCAACGTATTTACTTATTAACTTATCAACTTGTTTATTGGGCAATGATAGCAATTCCTGCCTCATCGGCCATCTCGATGAGCTTTTCCCTATCCAGGAGGATGGTCTTTCGGGCATCAATGGCCAGACAGAAGGCATTAACCTCTTTTAATACCTTTAAGGTTTCAGTACCTACCACAGGTAGATCGAGCTCTATCTCGCCCTCCTCTCTGGCCACCTTGACCACCACCGCTTTCTCCTTCGCCAATCTTCCACCCCTTCTTATGGTCTCATCCGTTCCTTCGGCGCTCTCTACAGCTAAGACAACCCTATTCTTCACTACTACGGTTAGAGAGCTCATCTTCAGGGCCTCTGCCATCTTACCTGCCACTTCCTTGCCAAATGTGATATCCCGCATCTCGTCCTGGGAGGGAGACCTCTTGGTCAAAACCCCTCCTTGGGGAATGAGAGAAGAGAGGAATTCTCGGGGATCAGCCACTCTTATTCCTGCCTGGGCTAACCTATCCTTTAGCGCCCCCAATAGAGAATCGTCGCTCTTATCCTTTAGACTGGCAAAAAGGGATCTTGCCTCATTGTCTAACTTGAGATTAGTGAACAGGGAGTCCTTCGATATCCTTCCCACCATAGCTAATTCTTCAATCCCTTCTTCTTTCAATATCTTGATTAACTTCTTAAGCTCTCCCAAACCTATCCAGTAAACCTTCCCTATCTCCCTTTCTATCCTTAGGGAAGCCTCACCCTTTATCCCAATTGCTACCACTTCTCGCCCCTCTTTCCGGAGAGCCCGAATGAAAAAGAGAGGAAATTTACCCTTTCCGGCAAGGAGTCCAATAGCCCTCATTTGCATATTCCTCTCTTGCTTGTTCTTAAGAATTCTAAGAGGTGTTTTATAGAATCTGTCTTCTCTAACTCTTTCTCAATTCTCTCTACTGCCTGGGAGAGATTGAGTTTAGAGCGGATGATAAGACGAAAAGCCTCTTTTAGAATAGAGATCTCTTTGCGGGAAAAACCGTTCCTCTTCAATCCGATAACGTTTATTCCCGACACCCGAAGAGGATCTCCGGCACCTATAACATAGGGAATAATATCTTTCCGTACAGGAGATAATCCGCCGATCATAGCATATGCCCCGATGCGCACATACTGATGAATAGCCGCTAATCCTCCGATAATAGCACAATCCTCAACAGTTACATGACCAGCCAAAGTAGCCACATTGGCCAAAGTCACTCCATTCCCAACCTGGCAGTCGTGGGCAATATGGCTGTAGGCCATAATGAAGTTATTATTCCCGATTCTGGTTATTCCTCCCCCCTCTTTTGTTCCTCGATTGATGGTTACAAACTCCCTTATGATGTTATTCTCTCCAATAATTACTCTCGTCTCCTCTCCCTTATATTCTAAGTACTGGGGAGGGGCGCCGATGGCGGACTGACCAAGAATCTTACAGTTCTTACCAATCTTTGTCCAGCCATCAAGAAAGACATGGGGACCGATAAAGCAGTCATCTCCAATCTCAACATTTTCCCCCACAATGGTATAGGGGCCGATGGAGACTCCCTTTCCAATCTTCACTTTCTTATGAACAATGGCTGTCTTATGGATTCTCATTCCGTTAAACCTCCTAGATAACCAGTCACCAGCGAACAGTAACCAGTAGGATTAAAAGCTAACCAAACCTGTTGAATTTCTAATATCTAATATCAAATTTCTAACAAAATGTCCAATGTCTAATTTCCAAAAATCTTTTGACATTCTGACATTAGGTATTAAGAATTTTATTGGAAATTGGTAATTGGAAATTGGAAATTGAATCCAGCAGGATTTCGTGCTTCGAATTTTTGAACTTCGGGGATCATTCCCGTTCTTTCGGGACAAGGGCGAACATGAGCTCTGCCCCAGCCACCAACTTATCTTCAACATAAGCCTTAGTGGCCATCTTCCCCATTCTCCCCTTAATCTTAATCACCTCTACCTCAAGGCGCAGAGTATCTCCCGGGACTACCGGTCTTCTAAAACGAACCTTGTCAATACCGGTAAAGAAGGCAATCTTTCCGGAGTGCTCTGGCTTTGAAAGAAGTAAAATTCCTCCTACTTGAGCCATGGCCTCAACGATGAGCACCCCGGGCATAACCGGGTACCCGGGGAAGTGCCCCTGAAAAAATTCCTCATTTATTGAGACATTCTTAATCCCTACTGCTTTCTTATCTTCTTCAAGCTCAAGGATCCTATCCACTAAGAGGAAGGGATACCTGTGGGGAAGAATCTTCTGGATGTCCTTAACATCTAAGATGGCTCCCGTCTTTATCCTCTCCCGAATCTCCTCCATCTCTTTCTTTGCCAAGGGAACCTTCTCTTTCTTCGGGCTATGGATTTTCTTTACCAGTTCCACATTTGCCCCATGGCCACTTTTCAGGGCAATGATATGGGCCTTGAGAGAAATGCCGATGAGATACAAATCCCCGAGTAAATCAAGAATTTTGTGGCGCACAAACTCGTCAGGAAATCTTAAGGGTTCCTTGTTTAATATTCCTTTCTCGCCAATGACCACAGCATTCTCCAGGCCTCCTCCTTTAATGAGTCCCTGTCTCTTTAGTTCCCTCACTTCGCTTTCGAAGCCAAAGGTTCTTGCTGGAGCAATCTCTTTGGTAAAGGTATCTTCATTTATGACAAAGGAGGCAAACTGGGTCTTCAAGACTGGATGGTTGAAGTCGATGGTATAACTTATCTTAAGTTCTTCGTCCGGTAGGGCAACGAGATAGACACCTTCTTTTGTATAAGAAACGGGCTCTTTTAACTCTAAGCATTCCCTTTCTTTCTCCTGTTCAACGATCCCTGCTTCTTTTAGGGCTTGGGCAAAGGGGAGGGCGCTTCCATCTCCTGCCGGTACCTCATCTGAATCTATCTCGATCTCCAGGTTATCGATTCTCAGCCCGGCCAGGGCAGCCAGAATATGCTCTATGCTCTGCACTTTTACTTCACCTTCTCCAATGCTCGTTTCCCGAGAAGCCTTAATTACCTTACTAACCTCTGCTGCTATCTGAGGTTTTTCTTCAAGATCCACCCGAACGAACCTTACTCCACTATCTACGGGAGCAGGCTTAAAGGTAATCTTCACCTTCTTCCCGGTATGCAAGCCGATCCCAGAATAACTAATCTCTTTCTTAATCGTTCTTTGCTTCATCTCTTCTTCTCCAACTCTTCAAGCCTCTTTTTCAACTCTCGAACCAATTTATGCAATTCAGGTAGCCTCAGGATACTGGCCTCGATCCTCTTTGCCTGAGTATGGGGTCGGGCGGGGTAACCAGAGACAATGGTATTGGGAGGAACGGATTTCGTCACCCCGGCCTGAGCTCCCACTATCGCTTTATCTCCAATCCTTATATGGCCCGCTAATCCTGCCTGGCCCGCCAAGGTAACCCCTTTCCCAATCTCGGTACTTCCTGAGATTCCTACCTGGGCAACGATGATGGAGTCTTCACCGATAACTACGTTATGAGCAATCTGGACTAAGTTATCTATCTTTACTCCTTTTTTTATCCAGGTCTTCCCCAATGTTGCCCGATCGATGGTGACATTGGCTCCGATCTCAACATCATTCTCGATGACTACCTTTCCAATCTGAGGAACCTTATACTGCTTTCCCTCATGCGGGATATAGCCGAAGCCATCACTCCCAACCACTGTCCCGGAATGAATGATTACTCTATCACCGATCTCTACCCCTTCCCGGATCATCACCTGGGGATAAATGATACAGTCCCTTCCTATCCTGCTTCCCTTTCCCAAATAGACCAAGGGATAGATTATGGTATTGTCCCCGATCTTTGCTTTTTCTTCTATCACAGAACGAGCACCGATGGAGACACCTTTTCCTAAATCTACCCCTTCTGAAATGATGGCTGAGGGATGAATCCCTTCGGTAGGTTTTTGATAAGGAACTAAGATCCTCGTCACCTGGCTAAAACCAAAATAGGGATTCTCCACCCGGATAAGGGGAACTCTCGCTTTCTTAATTTCGCAGGAGACGATGACCGCCGAGGCCTGGGTAGTCTCTAAAAGGAAAAGGTGTTTTTTATCACTGATGAAGGTGATCTCTCCTTTCCCTGCCTCCTCTATTCCAGCTACACCCTCTATCTCAATACTCCCATTTCCTACTACTTCTCCTCCAATTAGTTCCGCTATCTCCCTCAAACTTTTCTTCATTCTCTTCTTCAGCCCCTTTGTCTTCCTTTTCTTTTTGGGGATTAGGAAATTTGGATATTAGGATTTGGAAACTGGGATATTAGAAACTTCATTTAAACCCGAAGCCCGAAATCCGAAAAAATGCTCCAATTCTCAAATGACTCAATGCCTAAAAATTCTCTTGTTTGGACATTTGGGCATTTGATCATTGGGTATTGATTCGCCCCGAAGGGGCCCCTTTGGGGTCATTCTGGTTTCTGGTTTCGTCATTATTCTTATTGTCCCCAATTACCCAATTCCCTAATCGCCAAATCCCAGTCCCCTAATCACCCAATCACCATTCACTACTCACTTTCTCACTTTCACCGTCTCACCGTTTCTTCCCTTCCCCGTTTCTTTTGCTTCCTTACTTGCCTTTATTGAGAACCTTTATTACCTCATCTGTGAGATCCATACCCTCTCCTCCATAGAGAATGCTATCCTTCCTCAGAATAAGGGTATATCCTTCCTTTTCCCCAACCTTCTTTATCACACTCAATATTCCAGTAATTAGCTTCTTGGTCATAGTCCCCTCTTTTCTTGCCAGATCCATCTCCACATCCCTTACATACTTTTGAAGGTCCAGAATCTTCTGGTTGATCTCCTGGGCCCTCTTCAATCTCTCTTCCTTAGAGAGGAGAGCCTCCTGGGTATCGAGTTCTTCTCTTAAAGTATCAATCTCATTCTCTAATTTAGTAATCTCCTTCCTGCGGGCAGTAATCTCCTTATTGAGTTCCCGGCTTGCCTTCTGAGTTTCAGTATACTCATCGAATACCCGATCCATATCCACATAGCCCACCCTGGCCAAATCCTCCGCTCTCCCTGGTCCAGCAAATAAAATCAGCAACATTCCTAGGATCAAAATTTTCTTCAACACTTTCTTCCCCCTTTTGACACGGATTTTTGTATTGCTTACTGTTTGATTTTTGCATTTTGCATTTAGTTATCCGTGCCTATCCGCATTGTTATCCGTGCCTATCCGTGTTTAAAAGGATTGACCAATACTAAAATAGAACTGGCTGGGGGAGACATCCGCCGGGGGATCGATGGGTTTTCCATAATCGAAGCGTAGAAGACCCATGGGGGTATGGAACCTTATTCCCGCTCCATAGCCTCCCTCAAAATCTTCCCCGTCCAAGTTGCTTCCCCGGGCCCAGGTATTCCCACCATCAACAAATAAGACTCCTTTTAATCTACGGTATATGGGAAAGCGCCACTCCAGGTTGGTCACCACCATCTTCACTCCTCCGATGGGATCGCCGTTGGTCGCCTTGGGGCCAATATCGGCATATTTCCATCCTCTCACAGTATCTGCGCCGCCGACATAGAATCTTTCAAAAATGGGAACATAGGTGGAATCATCGAACTCCTCCACATATCCTGCCCGAAGACGCAGGGCCAGGACAAACTTCCAGAAGGTCTTGAAATACCATCGGGAATCCAATCTATATTTCAAAAAGTCAAAGTCCCCTCCTAAGGGACCACCAGCGGTTTCTATGGAGAGACTATTATAGGAACCTTTAGAAGGATCGAAGATGTAGTCCCTGGTATCCCTCACCAGACTGGGAGTAAGAGAAGAGAGAAATTTCTTCCCTTCTTCTCGAGAGATATCAAAGGGAGCATCGTCCTCCACCTTATAGACCCTCACTTTTTCTCCTTTATAGTTGAGGTACCACTTGGTGAAGTCGGTTATGGGATGGCCCAGGGTAATGTCCCCTCCCCTCCTCTCAATATCGTAGCTATCCCGGACCCTCGTCTTTTGCCAAACCCCGGTAGAGAAGTAAGTGGGGGTATTGAAGAGCCAGGGGTTGGTGAAACGCAAGGAATAGTTCTGCCTTCTCCCCCCAAACTCCACGGTAGCGCTTGCTTGATATCCCCGGCCAAAGAGGTTGATCTCAGAGACCGAGACCTGGCCCATCACTCCATCCACACTGGAATATCCCGCTCCCAGGTTTAAAGTCCCCGTCTTCTTCTCCTTAACATCGAAGACCAGGTTTATGATGTCCGGTTCTTTTCCTGGATAGGTATCGATCTTTACCCCTTCCTCTCCCTCGATGTCCAACCTCTTAAAGTATCCTAAGTTATATAACTTCTCCTGGCTTCTCAGAATCTTCTTATAGTTGAAGACCTCTCCTTTACCAATGGCCAGCTCCCTTCTTATCACATAATCCTTGGTCTTCTCATTCCCCGTGATCTCAATCTTCCCGATATAGGCCAGAGAACCTTCTGTAATATCCAGACTGATGTCTATTCTCTCCTCCTTTTCATCAATCTTCTTAGTAGGCTCCACCCGAGCAAAAGCATAGCCCTTATTGTAGTAGAGAGCGTGGACTTGGAAGAGATCTCTATCGAATTGTAGTTCATTGAAGACCATCCCCTCCTTCAGGACGGTCTCTTTCTCGATCTCCTCATCTGTGAATAATTCATTACCCGAGATGGCCAAACTCCCCATCTTTATCTGAGGTCCTTCTTCGATTAAGATAGTGATAAATATCTTTTTCTTCTTATACTTAATCTTATGGTCAACAATCCTTGCTAAAAGATAGCCCTTTGTCTTATAGGGAGCGATTATTCTTTCTAAGTCTTCTTGAAGGACCTTTCTGTCGAACTTTCTCTTCTTGGTCTTCATCATCCTTCTTATCTTCCTATCAGAAAAGACCTTATTTCCCAGGAGCTCGATTTTCTCTACCTTTAGTTTCGGTCCCTCTTTGATATTAAAGGTAATATTTACTTTCCCCTCTTCCTTATCTATCTTTACCTCTTCCTGAACCTCTGCCTGATAATACCTCTTCTCTTTGTAGAGAGAGAGGATCTGTTCCTTAGCCTCCCCAACCTTCTTCTCGCTATAGACCTCGCCAACCTTCAGTCCCATCTCTTCTAAGAGGGTCCCTTTCCTGATCTTCTTATTTCCCTCAAAAGTTATCTTCCCAACTAAGAATCTCTCCTCAACAATGAATTTTACTTTAATCCCCTCTTGGAAGGGGGAGGTATCGATCTTGACATCAGAGAAAAAGCCCAGTCCATAGATTCTCTTCAGGTCCTCGCTCAAAGCAGAGAGAGAATACTCATCCTCTACCTTGGTTTCTACTACTTTTAAGATCCTCTTCTGAGAAATGTTCTTATTCCCCTCAATCTCAATGGCCTTGATAACTTTTCCTTGAGCCCTTGCTCCGCCAGTAATAAGCGCTAAGCTCAGGATAACAAGAATTAAGCTTTTTCTTATAGAATAGCCAGGGGATTTTTCCTTGAAACCCCTTAGTGTAAATAAGGGAAAAAGGGAAATAGTCATTAGAAATTGGAAATTGCCGCCCTTGGCGAGCCTCGCTCGCCTCGCTGAGCGGGCGAAGCGGGCCTTCGACGGCGAAATTGGAAATTCTCTCACTTTCTCACCTGCTCACTTTCCCACTTTCTTCCTTCCCTTCTCCTTGAAGACCAACTTATTCTCTCCAAGATCGACCAGGATAGTAGAACCCTCTTTGAACCTCCCCTTTAAGAGTTCAGAGGAAAGGGGATCCTCAATGAACCTCTCAATATTTCTCTCTAATGGTCGGGCACCATAGGCATAGGTATAATCCTTGGTCCCCTTGATGGCATCATACTCCTTGGTGACCAGGAATTCCCTGGCCTTATCAGAGAGTTCCAATTTTATTCCCTTCTTATCCAACCTCTTGCGTAATTTCTCGAGCATGAGTTCCGAGATTTTGGTTAGGTTATCCTTGTCCAGGGGATGGAAGACGATGATCCCATCCAGTCTATTCAAGAATTCGGGGCGGAAGGTCTTCTGCATCTTGGAAAGGACGTTTCTCCTCATCTCCTCATAGGAAATCTCCTTTACTGCCTCAAAGCCCGGAGTCCTTCTCATAATATCCTCAGTTCCCACATTACTAGTCATGATGACGACCGTATTCTTAAAGTTTGCTGTTCTGCCCAGGCTATCCGTCAATCTCCCCTCATCCATAACCTGCAACAAGATATTGAAGACATCGGGATGGGCCTTCTCAATCTCGTCCAAGAGAATCACAGTATAGGGC
>DRGV01000011.1 GCA_011049955.1 bacterium | reverse complement strand
CTTCAGGATAAACCCTAAGGGTTTGTATAAGCATGGAATGGCTATGTTCGGAGAGCTCTTGGCTGCCAAGCCAAATCTGGCCCATAGAATGCTTGCTATCTTGGAAAAGAAAGGATTACTCAAAGCGGTTATTACCCAGAATATCGATGGATTACACCAGAAGGCAGGGAGTAAGAATGTCTTTGAGATCCATGGACACTTAAGAACCGGAACCTGTATGGGGTGTGGAAGGAAGTATAAAATGGAAGAAATTATGAAGAGGTTAAAAGAGGGAGAACTTCCCCCGAGATGTGACGATTGTAAGAAGGTAATCAAACCGGATATCGTTCTATTCGGGAATAACCTCCCTCCTGAAGAATACGGCAAATCATTGGATGCGGCAAGGAAGTGTGACCTCATGTTGGTCCTGGGTTCCTCTTTAGTCGTTGCTCCAGCCAGTGACCTACCAGCAGTTGCCTTAGGGAGCGGAGCCCTGCACCGTCCGGTACAGGGCGGAGCAAAACTGATCATCATGAATAAGATGGTTACCGGATACGATAGAGAGGCAGAGGTAGTCATCCATGAATCCTTAGGCAAGACCGCAGAGACCATCCTGAAGGAATTAGAATCCCGCTTTCGAATAATTTGACATTTTAGGAGAAATACGATATACTATCATTGATAATTGAACAATGAACATTGAACATTGAATAATTGTTACTTGCTCAATGTTAGTTGTTACTTCCGAGTGTTAGCGAGGATGGGATGAAGGTTAGAAAAGTACGGGGAACGAGGGATATTCTGCCCGATAAGATAAGGAAGTGGCAGTATATCGAAAAGATTGCTCGGGAGATCCTGGAGAACTTTGGATTCCAAGAGATAAGGACCCCCCTATTTGAGAAAACCCCCCTCTTCAATCGAAGCATTGGCGAGGCTACAGACATCGTGGCCAAGGAGATGTACACCTTCAAAGATAGAAAGGGAAGGTCTCTCACCTTAAGGCCAGAGGGAACAGCTCCCATTGTCCGGGCCTACCTGGAGAATAGGCTCCCCACTCCAGTCAAGTTATACTATCTTGGTTCCTTCTACAGATATGAAAGGCCACAGGCAGGGAGATACCGGGAGTTCTATCAGATTGGAGCAGAGACTATAGGGAGCGACTCTCCAGTAAGCGATGCCGAGATAATCTCCCTCACCATGACCCTCCTTAAGAAGCTGGGACTGAAGGACCTCATCCTTCAATTGAATAGTGCTGGATGCAGAAAGTGTCAGCCAGAATATAAAAAGACGTTAAAGAACTATTTTAGAGAAAAACTGAACTCTCTCTGCGATGACTGTAAGAGGCGTTACAGAAAGAATCCCTTACGTATCCTGGATTGTAAGAGTAAGGGATGTCAGAGATATATTATCAAGGCTCCCGTCATATCTGAGTATCTCTGTGGAGAATGTAGAGGAGCGCTGGAAGAAGTAAAGAGGTATCTGAATATTCTGAAGATCAAATATATCATCAACCCCAGATTGGTGAGAGGTCTTGATTATTATACTCGGACGGCCTTTGAAATCACCAGCAGGGAGTTGGGGGCCCAGAACGCCATCGCAGCTGGTGGAAGGTATGATGACCTGATTGAAGATCTGGGAGGACCTTCCACCCCGGCAGTTGGGGTAGCCCTGGGAACGGATAGGTTAATCCTGGCTTTAGAAAGAGAAGAAGTTAAGCTCCCGGTTGAGGAGGGTATAGATATCTATCTTGCCTCCTTAGGGAAGAGGGCAAGCAAGAAAGGCTTCGCTTTGGTCCAGAGATTGAGAGAGAAGAATCTGAAGGTAGAAGGAAGCTTATCTTCCAAGAGTCTCAAGAGTCAGATGAGATTAGCAAATAGATTGGGGGCAAGATATGTTCTCATTCTGGGAGAGGAGGAGCGCGCCAAGAAGAGAGCCATACTTAAGAATATGGCCACCGGTAAGCAGGAAGAGATACCTTTAAGCAAGATAATAGAAGAAGTAAGTAGAGAAGTAAAGAAGTAACCAGTAACCAGCAAACAGTAATCAGCTTTAACTGTAAACTGTTCACTGTAAACTGTAAACTTCCGAGCAAAGTGAGGAGAAGATGACTAAGTTATCAAAATATCAGAAGGTAGGAATTTTTGTCGATGTCCAGAATATGTTCTATTCGGCAAGGCATCAGTATGGAGCGAAGTTAAACTTTGCAAAACTTTTAGAATCTGCGGTTCAGGGGCGAAGACTAATAAGAGCCATTGCCTATATTGTTCAGACTAAAGGTATTGACCAGGCGAAATTTATCGATATGCTCTCGCGTACGGGATATGAAGTGAAGTCAAAAAATCTGAAGATTCGTCCCGATGGAACGGCAAAGGGAGACTGGGATATGGGGATTGCCATCGATAGTATATCATTAGCAGATAGAATAGATACCATGATCCTGGTCTCCGGGGACGGAGACTTTGTCGATTTAGTAAATATGCTAAAGGGAAAAGGAGTGAGAGTAGAGGTAATATCCTTTCCCAAATCAACAGCGGATGAATTAATAGAAGCCGCTACCCAGTACTATCCTATTGAGAGTAATCTCTTAATCAAAGAACGACATAGGAAAGTGAGAAAGTGAGCAGGTGAGAAAGTGACCAGGTGAGCAGAATATCTATCGAGCAATCAAGCTATCGAGATATCAAGCAATCGAGAACAAGAATCCAGTATCTGTGCTAATCTGTAAAAAATCTGTGATAATCCGTGGTGAAAAATGAAGAGAACCCATTCCTGTGGAGAATTAAAGAAGAAGGATATGGGTAAAAAAGTTACTCTTTGCGGCTGGGTCCAAAGGAGAAGGGACCACGGAGGGCTCATCTTCATTGATTTGAGAGATTGGGGAGGAATTACTCAGGTGGTCTTCAATCCCAAGATATCAAAAGTATCCCATACCAAAGCCCATATCCTGAGAAATGAATATGTCTTAAGCATTCAGGGGAAGGTCGCCAAGAGACCCAAGGGGTCAGAGAATAGAAATCTTCCTACAGGAGAGATTGAGGTCTTAGCCTCAGGAGTTGAGATATTAAACGAGTCCAAGACCCCGCCCTTTGAGATCATTGATAGTGTAAGAGCCTCTGAGGATCTGAGATTGAAGTATAGATATTTGGACCTGCGCAGAAAGCCCATGCAGTCTAATCTTATCCTGAGACATCGGGTGGTCAAGAGAATAAGGGACTTCTTGGATAAAAAAGATTTTATAGAGATCGAGACCCCGGTCCTGACCAAGAGTACCCCAGAAGGTGCCCGGGACTATTTAGTTCCTTCCCGAGTAAATCCCGGCTCTTTCTTCGCTCTTCCCCAATCCCCTCAGTTATTCAAACAACTGCTCATGGTCTCTGGCTTCGACAAATACTTCCAGATTGTGAAATGCTTCCGGGATGAGGATTTGAGGGCTGATAGGCAACCGGAGTTCACCCAACTAGATCTGGAGGCCTCCTTTGTTGATGAAAAGGATATCATGGGGATTGCAGAGGAAGTGATGGTTGACCTCTTCTCAGAAGTGTTGGGAGTAAGGATTAAAAGGCCCTTCCCCCGTCTCAGTTATGGAGAGGCCATGGAAAGATTTGGGACAGATAATCCAGATACCAGATTTGGTCTGGAACTCATCGATGTCACTGAGATTACTAAGAAATCGGACTTTAGAATATTCCAGGAGGCAAAATCTATCAAAGGAATAAGGGTCTTTGGGGGAGAGAAAGTAAGCCTTAAGGAGATAAAGGAGCTGACTGAGATTGCCCTGGTCTATGGTGCTAAAGGCCTGGCCTGGCTTAGAATTACTAAGGAGGGTGTGAAGGCCCCCATAGCAAAGTTTTTCAATAAAAGAATAACTGGCGATTTGATTAAAAGGATGGGGGCAGAAGAAGGAGACCTGTTATTATTCATTGCTGATAAAGAAAAAATAGTCCATGATGTCCTGGGCCGGATTCGCTTAGAATTAGGGAAGAGACTGGGACTTATTCCAGAAGGGGAGTATAGATTCCTGTGGGTTGTTGACTTTCCCCTCTTAGAGTTTGATGAGGAGGAGAAGAGATTCGTTTCCGTTCACCATCCCTTCACATCACCGAGGGAATCAGATATTTCCAAACTTCAAGAAAAACCGGGAGAGGTTAAGGCCAGGGCCTACGATATAGTCTTAAATGGCATAGAGATCGGAGGAGGGAGTATCAGAATTGCCAATAGGAAATTGCAGGAGAAGATGTTCCAGGCCCTGAAGATTCCCAAAAAAGAAGCACGGGAGAGATTCGGATTCTTACTCGAAGCCTTAGAATACGGAGCCCCTCCCCATGGAGGGATCGCTTTAGGATTAGATAGGCTAGTGATGATCATGGCTGGTAGGGAGACGATAAGGGATGTCATCGCCTTTCCCAAGACCCAGAGGGCAACCTCCCTTCTTACCGGTTCTCCCTCCCCAGTAAATGATGAACAACTTAAAGAACTTCATTTGAAAATTGAGAAGTAAAGGAGGTAAAAAATGTTTTTTGCTAAAACGAAAATGATCTTGATTATTACTTTAGGATTAGCGGTATTCATGGCGTGCGCTCCCAAAGGAGAAGTGAAGAAAGAGCCTACCCCGGCAACGGAAAGGCCCGCATTAAGGGTAGCCAAGATTACCCTGACCACAGGCGTGAAAGATCGGCAGCCGATTGACTCAGCTATTGTCTTCCCTGATTCTGTAGGACGGGTCTATTGCTGGACCCTCATCCAGGGGATGAAGGAACCTACAGTAATAAAGCATCTCTGGTATTATGGAGAGAAAAGGGTGGCTGAGGTTTCTTTAGAAGTTAAACCCCCGCGATACAGGACATGGAGCTATAAAACTATTCTTCCTCAATGGAAGGGCGATTGGCGGGTATGGATTATAGATAGTCAGGGCAATCTTTTAGGGACTGCTTCCTTTAAAATTAAGTAGAAGTTTTATTAATAACGGAGGAAAGATGAGAATTATCTGTCTTTTATTCCTAACCTGGATATTATTGACAGGCTGCGGACCGAAGAGACCATTACAGGAGATTGTGGATGCCAAGATCGCTATCCAGAAAGCTAAAGAGGCTGGGGCCAGAGAATATGCCCCGAAGAGGTTAGAGCGCGCCCAGGATTATCTCACCCAGGCCTTAGGGGCGAAGAGAAAGAAGGAGGTGGAGGAGTTGGCTCGGGAGTCAGAGGTGGATGCCCGCATAGCAGAGTCTGTAGCCAAGAGAATAAAGGAAGAAAAGAAAAGTAGAGCGGAAGAGACCTTAAAAACGAAAAGACTCGCCCGCCAGGAGGCAGAGAGAGCGATCGCTAAGGCCAGAGAAGTAATTAATACGGCCGAGAAAGAGAATAAAGAGGTTGGGGTAGCAAAAGATACGTTAAGAAAAGCAAGAGCAACTCTTGGAAAAGAAAGATTCAAGGAGGCAAGAAAAATTGCCCGAGAGGCAAAGGAATTGGCCCTGAAGGCAGGAGCAAAACTACCCGAGTACCATAAAGTGAAGAAGGGTGAGACATTGAAGATTATTGCTAAAGAAGTCTACGGGGATCCAGAGAAATGGGTCCTGATCTATAGGGCGAATAAGGATAAGATCAAGAATGCCAATATCATTCATCCTGGCCAGATCCTTTCTATTCCCAAGAATAACCACTGAGAACACAGAGCTGTAGAAAGCAGTCAGGCAGTGAGACAGTGGGACGGTTAGACAGTTAAACTGAATTTTAAACTGTCAATCTGTCAAACAGTCAGACCGTCAAACTGAAAGAATATCAACTCTGTGGTTGCAAAGGAATGAAAATGAAGAATAGAAGAAACCTATCGACAAGATGGCTGCTTGCTTCTGGACTATTCCTCATTTTAGTTCTTATCTCTTCACCCATCCTCACTATCCCCAGTCCAAAGCTAAAGGTGGGGGATATCGCTCCTAGAGATGTTAAAGCTCCCCAAGAGTTATCCGTAATTCATAAGGGGATTACTCTCAAAAGACAGGAAGAGGCGGTAAATAAAGTAAGACCGGTCTACGACTTTAACACCAGATTGATTAAGGAGTTGAAAGATAAAGCAAGTCTCATCTTTGAGGGGGTGAAGAAGGTAAGGGGAGAGGAACTATCCCAAGAAGAGAAATTAGCTCTTTTGAACGAGGAACTAAATATTAAACTTTCTAAGAAGACACGCATCACCCTATTAATCTATTCTAAACCAGATAGATTGGAAGACCAGATAAAAGCCCTTCTTCAAGCCCTAATGCAGAAAAAGATTATTGATGACCCTGAACTTCTCGCCACCAAGATTAAGGAGGGGATCGAAGTAAGAACGAGCGATGGGAAAGAAAGCCCCCTATTAAAGAGGGAAGGGATATATACCCTATCTGAGGCACAGCGGCTATTGGAAGCCCGTTGCCAAGGGTTTTTTCCTGATAATCGTTTCCTACGTAACGCAAGTTATGAAATAGCAGGCAAACTCATTATCTCGAACTTCCGATATGATGATAAAGCGACCAGGGAAAAACAAAGAAAGGCCAGGGAGAGTGTACCACCTGTAATCTCTCTATTCAAGAAAGGGCAGATAATTGCAGAGGGAGGAAAGCCCATTACTGAGAATCAGTTCCTGGCCCTGGAAACCCTATGGCAGACAACTACCAAAAGGGTCTTTCCCATCATTATGGGAAGAGCCTTAATTATTCTTATCCTTATGATGGGAATAGGTTTCTACCTTCATCGCTACCAGACCTGGGTTCTGAAGGACAATACCCTTCTCTCTGTTCTAGGCCTCATCGTTATCCTCGTGCTTCTCTTGACCAAGGGCTTAACCTTTACGGACTTAAGTGGCTATCTCATCCCGGTGGCTTTTGCCACCATATTGATTGCCGTCATCCTTGGTGGGAGATTGGCCATAATGACCGGGATTGCTCTGGCCATCATGGTCGGCCTTCTTACTGGGAACAGGCTTCCCTTTGCTATTGTAGCCCTGGCCGGAGGGGCAACCGGGGCCTATACGGTACGCTGGATGAAGCATAGAACCGATTTCTTAAAAGCCGGGGCCTTAATCGCCTTAACTAACTGCTTATTCATCCTTGCTTTCCTTCTTCTGGGAATAGAACTGGAGATTAAGAGTCTTTGGTGGGGGTTGGGCAATGGGTTTGCCTCTTCTCTTCTCGCTTTTGCCCTCCTTCCGGTATTTGAATATGGATTCCGGGTTACTACGGATATAAGACTCTTAGAACTCTCCAGCCTCAATCAACCGATACTGAAGAGATTGGCCATTCAGGCCCCCGGGACCTATCATCACTCCATCATTGTGGGCAATCTGGCGGAGAGTGCGGCCGAGGCCGTGGGCGCCAATTCCCTCTTGGCAAGGGTTGGTTCCTATTATCACGATATCGGAAAGATAAAGAATAGCGATTATTTCATTGAGAATAGGATCGGTCCTTCTACTGAGTATGGAAAACTGGTTCCCAGATTGAGTTCCCAGATTATTGTCTCCCATGTCAAGGAAGGGGTGGAGATTGCCCGGGAGCATAGACTGACCCCCAGGATTATAAATATCATCGCCCAGCATCATGGCACGAGTCTCATCGCCCGGCTCTATCGCAAAGCCCTGAAGTTAAAGAAAGAAGGCGTAGAAGAAGAGGATTACAGATATCCCGGCCCGGGGCCAAGGAGCAAGGTGGCCGCTATCATCATGCTCGCAGATAGTGTGGAGGCCGCCTCACGTACTCTCATTAAACCTTCCTCAGAAGAGATTGAAATCTTGGTAAGAGAGATTATCAATGAAAAGTTCACCGATTCTCAACTCGATGAATCTCCTCTAACATTAAGTGACCTGAAGAAGATCGTGGAGGTCTTTACCCGTACACTGAGCGGAATAACCCATGGGAGGATCGATTATCCCCTGACAAAGAGGATTAAGAGAAGATATGGAAATACTAGTGAAGAGCAGAGTAAAAGGAGAAGGCCTCAAGCCCTCTTTGGTAAGAAGGGTAGCCAAAAAAGTACTCGAGACTGAGGGCTACAGAGAAGTACAGGTGAGCATCCTTTTCTGTAGCGACCCCTATATTAAAAGACTGAATAAAGAGTATCGAGAAGTGGATACTTCTACAGATGTCTTAGCCTTCTCCATGCACGAAGGTAGATTCCCTAAGGTTCATCCCGAGATCTTAGGGGATGTGGTCATCTCCCTGGAGACTGCCTCTTGCCAGGCAAGGAGATTTCGGCACTCCTTGGATGAAGAGATAGCCCTCTTAGTGGTCCACGGCATTCTTCACCTCTTAGGCTATGACCATCTAAAGAAGAAAGACAAAGAACTTATGCGCCGAAAAGAAAAAGAAATCTTAAGAGTAATCAGTAGGAAAGTGAGAAAGTGAGCAGGTGAGAAAGTGGGAAAGTAATCAACGTAAAGTGCAAAATTAGCAATGCAAAGTTAGCAATTATCTGTGATCCGTGCTCATCCGTAATAAATCCGTGACAATCCGTGTCTGAGCGGAGCGAGGAGAGATGAAGCCCAGAAGCTTTCTGGAGAGTTTTAATAGCGCAGCAGAGGGAATCCTCTATGTCCTGAAGACTCAGAGGAATATGCGCATTCACTTCCTCATTGCCATAATTATCTTAGTGGGCAGTCTCTTCCTCCGTCCTCCCTTGAGCCCCGTAGAACTCATAATCCTCTCCCTTACTATCGCCTTGGTCCTAATCACAGAGATGATCAATACCGCGGTGGAGAAGACCATCGATCTCATGAGTGATACCTATCACCCCTTAGCACGCATTGCAAAAGACATCACTGCGGGGACGGTCCTAATCGTTTCCGTGGTAGCCATCGTAGTGGGCTATCTCATCCTCTTCCGGCGCTATTTAGCTCCGGGAATAGAAACGGCCATAGCAAACGTCAAAGCCTCTAGCGCCCATATCACCTTTGTCAGTCTCATGGTAGTGGTTTTAACAGTAATCCTCTTTAAGGCCCTGGCTGCCAGATCGAGTGGTTTCATGTTGAGCGGTGGGATGCCTTCCCTGCATAGTGCCTTGGCGGGCGCCATCTGGATAGTTTTATCCCTCGTCAGCGGCAATCCCATTGTCATTGTCTTGGCCTTCATCCTGGCCCTCTTCGTCGCCCAGTCAAGAATTGCCAAAGGCATCCATTCCTTAAAAGAAGTAGCCTTTGGTGCCCTTCTCGGAATATTGACTGCTCTCTTAATCTTTCAACTCTTTAGGAGAATAATTTGAAGCATCGGATTGAAAATCCGATACTTGATTAAATAGATTAAGACACAGATTACACAGATTAATTAGGTTATTTATCTGCGTAATCACCTTTAAAAATCTGTGTAATCATTTAGCCGAACAAAGTGAGGCTTATTTTGATAGGAAAGATAGTTGCTCTCATTATTTTACTTGCTCTCTCTGCCCTCTTCTCTGGCTCAGAGACCGCCCTCTTCTCCTTAAGCAAACTGCGCATCCGAAGGTTGGAGGAGAGGAAGAGGAGGGGGTTTGAGGTGGTAAAAAGACTCCTGGAAGATCCCCATCGACTGATAACCACCATCCTCATCGGGAATATGGTAGTCAACATCTCTGCCTCTACAATAGTAACTGCTATCGCTATACCCCTCTTCGGTCAGAAGGGGGTGGCGGTAGCCATTGGAGTAATGATCTTCCTCCTTTTAATCTTTGGCGAAATTACACCCAAGACCTATGCCGTTCAGAATGCAGAGACCATCAGCCTCCTGGTTGCCCGACCATTGGAGATCTTCTCCATCATCATCCTTCCCCTGCGCCGGGCACTGGAATCGGTAAGTGATCTCTTCCTTCCCCTCTTCAGGAGCAAATATCCTCCTCGGGTTCCTTCGGTGACTGAGGATGAGATAAAGACCATGGTTACCGTTGGTGAGAGGGAAGGGGTATTGGGAGAGGAAGAGAAGGAGATGATCCACTCTATCTTCAAGTTTACTGATACCCGGGCCTTTGAGACCATGATTCCCCGCACAGATATGGTCTGCCTGGAAGCAGATGCTACGGTGGGAGAGGCCCTGGACTTCATAAGGAAGACTGGCCACTCTCGCATCCCGGTCTATCAGGGGAGGGTGGATAATATGGTAGGGATTATCTATGCCAAGGATATCCTCTCCCATTTTAAAAAAGAGAATTACCAGTTGAAACTCCGGGATCTAGTACGTCCCCCTTACTTTATCCCCGAGACCAAGAGAGTTCCCAGTCTCTTAAAGGAGTTTCAGAAAAGAAGGATTCAGATGGCCCTGGTGGTCAATGAGTACGGGGGGATAGAAGGATTGGTCACCTTAGAAGATCTGATAGAAGAGATCGTAGGCGAGATCCCTCCCGAGTATCGGAAGGAGAAAAGGCTCATTGAAAGAATTGATCGACATACCCTGAGGGTATCCGGTCGCCTGGAGATCGATGAAGCGAATAGGGTGCTCAAGTTAAGGCTCCCGGAAAATGGCTTTGAGACCATCGGGGGCTTCATTTTCAACCTCATCGGCCGTATTCCCAAAGAAAGGGAGGAGATAAAATATAAGAAACTTTCTTTTACTATCGAGAAAGCCACCCCCAAGAGAATCTTGTATGTGAGGATAGAGAAGAGATAATGGCAACCTGGTTTATATTGGGCATAGGTTTCTGTCTATTGCTCGGCGCTTTTTTCGCTAGTGCTGAGATTGGGATGTTATCTGTAAGTCGCATCTGGGTGAGGCATCTTGTGGAGAAGGGATCGAAGCCTGCCCAGATTGTAGAGAAACTCCTCAGGAATCCAGATCGTATGCTGGCTACTACTCTGTTGGGAACGAACATCACCCTAATCACGGGAAGCGCTCTGGCTACCTTTCTACTGATGAGACATTCTCCAGATAAGGCAGCACTTCTGGCTACCCTTATCATGTCTCCCTTGATCATCATCTTTGCCGAAATTATTCCCATGACAGTCTCTCGTTATCATGCCCACTACCTCACCTTTATTTTGGCCTATCCTCTCAAGTGGGCCCAGAATATCCTTCGTCCTTTAGTCTATTTCTTCACCTTCATTACCAATGGGATCATCCGCCTGTTGGGGGGGAAGAAGAGGATAAGGAGCCCCTTCGTTACCCGGGAGGAGTTGCAATCTTTAGTAAGGATGGGCAGAAGAGAAGGGGTGCTCGAGACTACAGAAGAGGAACTCATCCATCGGGTCTTTGAGATGGAAGAGACTAACATAGATAAGACCATGGTTCCCAGAGAGAAGATAGTAGCCGTGGAAGAAGAGGCCCCCTTAGACGAGGTCTTGAGTCTGGCCATTAAGAAGGGTTTTGTCCGCATCCTGGTCTATCGTAGGGATATAAAGCATATCACAGGAATCGTCCATATCAAGGACCTTCTATCCTATTCCAAGAGCGAGCGGGAGAGGATGAGGGCAAAGGAAATCATGCATCCTGCCCACTACATCTCCCCGGATAAGAAGGTGAGCCAGCTCCTGAACACCCTTCGCTTAGCGAGAATCCACATGGTCATCGTAGTAGATAAGAAGAAGGAGACTTTAGGGTTGGTTACCATTGAGGATCTCTTGGAGGAGATTGTGGGCGAGATAGAGGAGGAGTATCGTGTGGTCTAAAATGACAGCGCGCTCCGCTCCCCGCTGTCTTTTATTTAAGGAGGAGCAGTATGTGGTCTAAAATGACAGCGCGCTTCGCTCTCCGCTGTCTTTTATTTAAGGAGGAGCAGTATGTGGTCTAAAATGACAGCGCGCTTCGCTCTCCGCTGTCTTTTATTTAAGGAGGAGCAGTATGTGGTCTAAAATAAGAGGATATTTTCTAACTGGCCTGGTTGCCGTTCTACCTCTGGTGGTCACTATCTGGATACTCTATAGGGTATTCCTTTTCATTGACAATAAGTTAACAATAATCATAGAGCCCATCATTAAGCCCTTTAAACTTTCTCTGCTCTGGCCCTGGGTGGGGAAGGGGCTGACCCTTTTGGCCATTTTCGTCCTGCTCTTCTTGGTAGGGCTCTTTGTGCGCAATGTTATTGGGAGAAGGCTTCTTACCTGGGGAGAGGGTCTGCTCTATAGGGTGCCTATCGTGCGTCGCATCTATCCCTTTATCCGTCAGGTATCGAATGCTTTATTAGGTCAGAAGAAGAGGTTCTTCCAGAGGGTGGTCTTGGTGGAATATCCCAGAAAAGGGGTCTACTCCTTAGGCTTCGTTACCAAGGAGGCTGCACCTGAGATTGAGAAGAAGGCCAAGAAGAGGTTACTTACTGTCTTTATCTCCACCACCCCCAATCCTACAAGCGGGGTAATCATGCTCTTTCCCGAAGAGGACACCATCCCCTTAGAGATGAGTGTTGAGGAGGGGATGAAACTCATCGTCTCTGGAGGAACAGTCATTCCGCCCTCAGAAAGCCGTTAGCCGAATCAGAGAATAGAAGGGATTAGAAGGGACGAACGGGAATTGGTAAATTCCAAATAACAAATTCCAAATCCCAAACAAACTCCAAATTCAAAATTCCAATGTCCAAAACCATTGTTTGTGATTTCGCTCATTTGGTCATTGTATATTGTCCCGAAATTTTCCGCAAGTGAAACGAGCGATTACAATTTCGTAGATCCCGTTATCTCCGAACCGAGGACTTTTAATTAAATCAAAAGTCTGTATTGCGGACAAAACGGGATCCTCAAAAATCTAACCTCACGAAAGTTCGGAGATTTTCGGGATTTGTGATTTGTGATTTGGTGCTTGTGATTTTAAAGATTTCCGTGCTATTTCCCGCTAATCCTTGCTAATCCGTGTTTAAAAGAGATAGAGGTATGCAAGAGAAAAGATTGGTCATTCAGAATAAAGCCGGCCTCCATGCCCGGCCCGCGGCGCTATTCGTCCAAACAGCGAATAAATTTGAGTCTCAGATAAGGGTGGCCAAAGAGGACCGGGAGGTAGATGGTAAGTCCATCATGGGGATCATGATGCTCGCTGCCGGAAAAGGAACCCAGATCAGGATCACTGCCCAAGGAGAAGATGAAAAAGAGGCCCTGGAAAGATTGGAAAAATTAATAGATAATAAGTTTGGAGAAGAATGATGCAAAAACTGAAGGGGATTCCTGCTTCTCCCGGCGTAGTGATTGGGAAAGTTTTTTTCCTGGATAAGGAAGAGTTTGAGATAAAGAAGAGACGCATCAGGAAATATATGGTTTCTAAAAATATCTCTCGCTTCCAGGAAGCCCTGGCCAAAACAGAGGAAGAGATCAAAGAGATAAGGACCCAGGTTGCTAAAAGATTGGGGAAGGACGAGGCCTATATCTTCGACGCCCACCTCCTGATCCTGAAGGACCCCTATTTAATAAAGAAAGTCACTCAGGGGGTGAAAGAGAAACTGATCAATGTAGAATACGCTTTCTCTCAGGTCCTGGAGACCCTCCAAGAGACTTTCGGTAGTATAGAAGATTCCTACCT
>DRGV01000010.1 GCA_011049955.1 bacterium | reverse complement strand
CCCTTATAGAATCTATTCCTCTATTTTTAGGATGATAGAAGTAACTGCAATCAACGACGCACTTCGGACATTTACTACAAATGTCGAGATCAACGAATAATCTCTTTTTCATCTTTCCCTTGATTTGAAGAATTCTATTGCCATTGTCTGTGGACCACCCATTATGATGAAGTTTACCACTTTAAAACTCATCGATTTAGGCTTCATCCCGAAGAATATCTATCTCTCCATGGAGAGAAACATGTCCTGTGGATTGGGCCAGTGTGGCCACTGCATGATTGGGAAATACTATGTTTGTAAGGATGGGCCGGTCTTTAAATATAGTCAAATCAAAGACATACCCAATCCCTTCATTTAAACGCAGATGTATGGTAAAGGGGTGAAGGGGTTGAGTATCCGCGTTTAGAAAGAGGAAAGATGAAAAAGAGATTATTCGTTGATCTCGACATTTGTAGTAAATGTCCGAAGTGCGTCGTTGATTGCAGTTACTTCTATCATCCTAAAAATAGAGGAATAGATTCTATAAGGGAAGTAGCAAACTTTGCTCTGGTTTGTCGCCAGTGTGAGGAGGCCCCCTGTATTATCTCTTGCCCACAGGAAGCCCTAGAGAAGGAGAGTGATGGGGCCTTGAAGAGAAGCAATCTACTCTGTATCGCCTGTGGCTCTTGTTCTTTAGCCTGCCCCTTTGGGACTATATACCCTGAGGTCATTCCCTACCTGGTCTCAAAGTGTGACTTCTGTATCGATAGGGCAAACGGAAAGAAGCCAGTATGTCTCCCGAGCTGTCCCTATGGAGCTTTAAAATATGGAGAATTTAGAAAGGCAAAGAAAGCAAATAAATATCTGGTGGGCGAGAAACTCCTCGTCCATCTAACTACATCCTGGCAAAAGAAGGAATAGAGATGGCCATATTCTATTTTCTAATCTTCCCCGGCTTTATCTTTACCGCAGTAGTTGGGCTTTTGGCCTCCTGGATAGATAGAAAAGTTACCGCCCGGGTACAATGGCGAAAGGGTCCTCCTCTTCTCCAGCCTCTATATGATATGATGAAGTTGATGGGGAAAGAAACCATAGTCCCTAAAGGGAGCTCAAGACTGACTTTCCTTCTCTCTCCTCTCTTTGCCCTGGCCGCAGTTACTATTGTCTCTACTTTACTCTGGAGAACAATTATTTCCCCAAATACAACTTTCTTAGGCGATTTAATCGTCATCCTCTATCTCTTAATCATTCCTCCCTTAGCCGTAATAATGGGAGGATTTGCCTCCCGCAATCCCCTTGCTTCCTTAGGAGCAAACAGGGAAATGAAATTAATCTTAGCTTATGAACTTCCCTTTGTCCTGGTCACTTTTATCCCGGTGATTCAGGCGGGAATGAAGATTAAGTTAGGAGAGATATTAATTTATCAATTAAATAATGGAATTGCTGTAGGTTCTCTCTCTGGAATAATTGGGTTTTTAGTCGCTATTCTCTGCATGCAGGCAAAATTAACCTTAGTCCCTTTTGATATTCCTGAGGCGGAGACGGAGATAATGACTGGAACCTATATTGAATATTCCGGGGTCCCCTTAGCCATTTATAAAATGACCCGGGCAATGATGCTCTTTGTCCTCCCCATATTTTTAGTAATTCTCTTTATGGGCGGAATCACCTTCTCTGGCTGGCATATTCTCTGGGGAATACTAAAATATGTTCTCTTATTGGTAATTATTATTCTAATCCGGAACACTGCTCCCCGGGTGCGTATTGACCAGGCAATGAAGTTCTTCTGGGGGCCGATGACCGCACTGGCAGTATTAGGGATAATCCTTGCTTTCTTAGGACTGTAAAATGGGAATAAAACTGAAGGCCTTAACTAAATCTCCCTGGGTCTTTCATCTATCTACCGGATCCTGCAACAACTGCGATATCGAAATCCTCGATCTCCTCACCCCTCGCTTTGATTTAGAGAGGTTTGGAATACTCCTTGTGGGAAGCATCCGCCATGCTGACGTCCTTTTAGTCACCGGAGTGGTCACCCGCAAGGTCGCCCCCCGGCTGAAGAGACTTTATGAACAGGCTCCCAAGCCCTGTCTGGTAGTAGCAATCGGTTCCTGTGCCCTCGGTCAGGGAATATTTAAGGGAAGTTATAATGCGCCTCAGCCAGTTGACAGATACATTCCCGTGGATGCCTATATTCCCGGATGTCCTCCTAAGCCAGAAGCAATGATTATGGGCATAGTGAAACTACTAAATAAATTAAAAGGAAAATAATATGGTAAAAGAAGGCGTGCTTAAAGAAATAAAAGATAGGCTTTCGGAAAAGATTTTGAAGGTCTACGAGAAATCTCCCAGGCGAGCCTATATTGATTTAAAACCCGCAGACATTCCTCCGGCCGCCAGTTTCATTTTTAGAGATTTAAAAGCAAGATTTATCACAGCCTCAGGAGTGGACACTCCCGAACATATTGAAATCCTTTACCATTTTGTCTTTGATAGATTAGGCAAGATAATAAGTCTCCGTACCCGCTTGAATAGGAAAAATCCGGAGATTGAATCCTTAACTTCCATTATTAGGGGAGCAGAGTGGATTGAAAGGGAGATTCACGAACTTTTGGGAGTAAATTTCCGTAATCATCCCAATCTAAAAAAGTTGCTCATGGCTGAGGATTGGCCAGAGAATAAATATCCTTTGAGGAGAGATTACCGTGGCTAAGACGATTATCCCCATTGGACCCTATCATCCCCTTCAGGAAGAGCCGGAGTTCTTCCGCCTGCATGTAGAGGGGGAGAAGGTAGTAGATTTAGATATCGAACTTGGTTATAACCACCGGGGGATCGAGAAGTTAGCCGAGTCCAAGACTTATGATCAAATTATCTTTCTGGTTGAGCGCATCTGTGGCATCTGCTCTACCTCGCACCCCATTGCCAGTGTCCAGGCAATAGAGGATATTGGAGGGATAGCGGTACCCGAAAGAGCCCTTTATATCCGCTCCCTTATCGGAGAATTAGAAAGAATCCATTCCCATCTCCTCTGGCTGGGACTTGCCGGTCATTTTATCGGTTACAATACGGTCTGGATGTGGGCCTGGCGCTATCGCGAGCCAATTCTCGATATTTTTGAACAGATAAGCGGAAATCGTAACCATTATGCCATGATGAAAGTGGGTGGAGTAAGAAGGGACATTGAGGAAAGCGATATTCCCGCTATTGAAAAAGCAGTGGATGATTTAGTCCCTGTTTTGGATATGTTTAAAGGAGTAGTAATTGATGACCCGGTAATCCATGCCCGGACCAAAGGAATAGGAATTCTCACCAAAAAGGATATTTATAACTATGGTGCTCTTGGCCCCACTGCCCGAGCCTCCGGGGTAGCCATTGATGTGCGAAGAGACCATCCCCACGCTGCTTATGGCTTAGTGGAATGGAATGTCATTACCCAGGAAGAGGGAGATGTCTTTGCCAAGTTAGTGGTCAGAGTTCTGGAGATGTATGAATCGGTAAAAATCATTAAGCAGTGCCTGAAAAGATTGAAAAAAGTAAAGGGGGAAATAGATGCTAAGGTAAAAGAAATACCTCCCGGTGAAGGAATTGGTCACTATGAAGCACCAAGAGGAGAAGTCTTCCATTATGTGCGCAGCGATGGAACCAATCGGCCGGTTCGCTATAAGGTAAGAGCCCCCAGTTATATGAATGTTCCCACAAATAAGACCTCGGTAGTTGGAGGAACGGTGTCTGATGCTACCATCATCTTAGCTGCCGTGGACCCCTGCTATTGTTGTACGGAAAGAACAACCGCCATTGATAGAAATAGTGGAAAGAAGACCCTTACTGGAGAGGATTTGATCAGGCTTTCCCAGGAGAAGACAAAGAAAGTAGCCCGAGAGCTCGGCCTACCCCTGGAAGGTAAATTAAAGGCATATTAAAATGAACCCCGCTCTTCCTAAAACCAAGTTTTGCATAAAAGATTTTGGCGAAAGCAATAAAAGGAAAGGCGAGGGCAATTTAGCAAAACTAAAATATAGACTTGGCATTACAAAGAGAGGAGGGGCAGGGTGAACATCCTTCTTTACCCCATAATCTTACCTTTTATTATAGGGATTTTCTGTTTGCTCACTCCCAAAAAGGTTAGAGAGACTTTAGTCATAATCGGTTCTCTCCTCACTTTTGGGTTAACTGTCTGGTTCTTTTTTGGCAAAATTGCTCCTGACCGATTACCGACTACCGGCTATTTTAGGTTTGATTCTCTGAGTAGCTTTGTTCTGCTCGCCATCGGTCTCTTCGGTTTCTTAATTACTCTCTATTCCTTAAAATATATGGCGGGTAAAAACCGTTTGAGAGAATACTATACTTATCTTTTATGGACGATTGGCGCTTCCTCTGGGGTAGTTTTAGCCAATAACTTAATTCTTCTTTTAGTCTTCTGGGGATTCTTAGGTTTAACTCTATATCTTTTAATTGGTATTGGCGGACAGCGAGCCTTGCCAGCGGCCAAAAAGGCTTTCATCATTGTCGGCGGCTCTGATGCCTTAATGCTCTTAGGCATTATTCTTATCTGGCTAAAGGCCGGTCCGGAAACGAGTATCTTTTCCCTGCCTATGGACGGAATAAGCATCCCTCTTGTCGGTGGGGTGGCGATAGCAGCCTATCTCTGTTTAGCCATTGCCTCCTTTGCCAAGGCCGGGGCAATGCCTTTCCACACCTGGATTCCGGATATGGCTGAGACTGCTCCCCTGTCAGTAACTGCCTTTCTACCTGCTTCTTTAGATAAGTTATTAGGGATCTATCTATTAGCCAGAATTAGCCTTAATCTCTTTGTAATGAATCAGGCTATGGGTCTGGTTCTTTTAATTGTGGGGGCGGTAACCATAATTGCCGCGGTAATGATGGCTCTGGTCCAGCACGATTTGAAGAGACTCCTGGGCTATCATGCGGTATCCCAGGTTGGCTATATGGTTTTGGGTATCGGGACAGGAAACCCGATAGGCATTGCTGGTGGTTTATTCCATATGCTAAATAACGTCATTTATAAACAAGGTCTTTTTCTTGCCGGGGGAGCGGTAGAGAAAAGAGTGGGAACCAGTGATTTAGATAAACTGGGCGGTTTAGCCCGGGTAATGCCCATTACCTTCGTCACCTTTTTAATCGCCGCCCTTTCCATCTCTGGGATTCCTCCTTTCAATGGATTTGTGAGTAAATGGATGATCTATCAGGGCGTAATAGAGGTCGGGGCTGGCCAGGGATTAGGGGCCAGGCTGTGGATTATATGGCTGATAGCTGCTATGTTTGGCTCGGCTCTTACCCTAGCAAGCTTTATGAAGTTAATATATGCTATATTTTTAGGCCAACGAGCTAAGGAATTAGCCCGCAAGCGAGTCAAGGAAGTTTCCTGGACAATGTGGCTGCCCATGGGAATATTGGCCGGACTCTGTGTAATCTTTGGAGTCTTTGCTTACCGTACCGCCCTGAAGATCTTTATCCTACCCGTTGTTCCGGGAGTCTCTTTCCTGGGAGTCTGGTCCCCGGGCTTAGCTACCCTGCTGATTATTATTGGTCTGGCTATTGGAGCAATTATTTACTGGCTGGGTAATCTCAGGAAGTCCCTGCGAGAGGATGCTTCCTATGTTGGTGGCGAAGTATTGCCTGCGGAAGTTCGGGTTACCGGGGTTGATTTCTACAATACCATAAAAGATTTTGCTCTCTTTAAAGTAATTTATAAAAAAGCGGAAGAGAAATTATTTGACATTTATGACCTGGGAAGAAACTTTGTTTTCATTTTTACTAAAGGATTGCAAAGAATTCATACCGGAGTATTAACCACCTACTTTTCCTGGATTTTAATTGGTTTGGTGGTGCTACTCTTCCTTTTAATGAGGTAAGAATGATTGAGTTATATCTCCTCTTAATTTTGATGATTTTAGGAGCAATTATTGCCCTAGAATCTAGGAACCTCCTTTCCGCAATTATCTCCTTAGGGATTGTGGGGTTTGGGCTCACCCTCATCTTCTTGGTCTTACAGGCACCAGATTTAGCCATTGTTCAGATTGTGGTGGAGACCCTTTCCCTGATTATCCTTATCGCGGCTATCTTAAAGACCACCCGAGAAGATACTACTGAGGAATGGGGGGCTAAAAAGATTTTCCTTTATTTAGGCGGCTTAGCCTTCTTGGTCATCTTTTTGATTTCTGTAAAGGGCGCTCTCAAATTTTTACCCCCATTCGGTGAGCCTTTAATGCGAATGGCTGGACCTTATCTTAAGTTAGGTTTAGAGAAGACAGGAGCGGCCAATTTAGTAGCGGCGGTAATCCTGGATTTCCGGGGATATGATACCCTGGGAGAAGCGGCAGTCTTATTCACCGCAGCAATGGGAGTAATTGCAGTTTTGAGAAAAATAGGGCGAAAGAATTAAACACAGATATCTGTGATCATCTGCGTCTTTTCATCTGTGCCAATCTGTGCATAAGGAGCGAAGCGACGAATGAAAGGCATGACTTTAATTGTTAAAACCATAGCCAGACTAATTAGCGGTCTAATCTTCTTATACGGAATCTATATAGTCTTACACGGTCATCTTACTCCCGGTGGAGGGTTTGCCGGAGGAATAATTATTGCCGGTGCATTTGTCTTATTAATCCTGTCTGAGGGTTCCAAAAAAGCCTCTTCGGAAATTAAAAAACAGCGAGCATCGGTAGGAGAGAGTTCGGGTATATTTATTTTCTGGTTATTGGCTATGCTCGGTCTTTTTACTGGCTCCCTCTTCTTCCTTAACCTTCTTCCTAAGGGTAAAGCGTATCATCTCTTTAGCGCCGGGATTATTCCCCTTTGCAATATTGGAATTGGTTTAGAGGTAGGAGCGGCTCTTTTTGCCATCTTTATCACCTTAGCCGTCTTAAAAACGGGAGAAAAAAAGTGATTTATTATCTCTTAAGCATGCTTCTCTTTCTTATTGGTCTCTATGGAGTCTTAGTGAAGAGAAACCTGATTAAGATAATTATTGGGCTGGTTCTCATGGAGTATGCGACCTTTCTCTTTCTTGCCCTTGTTGGTTATAAAAAAGGAGGGACCGCCCCCATTATTACTAAAGGATTTGAAAAGGCGGTATTTGTCGACCCTCTACCTCAGGCCTTAGTCCTTACCGCCATTGTCATTGGTTTGGCCACCACTGCCTTGCTCGTCTCTATTGCTGTTCGTATCTACCAGAGATACGGGACCTTTGATATAAGAGAGATCAGGAGATTGAAAGGATGAATTTAATTCCCTTATTTATTGCTCTCCCCTTAGGGGCAGCCTTTTTGCTCCCTATTTTAAGGTATCGGAACTTCGATAAGCAAAAGACGGGGCAAGCGAACCCCGCCGTTATTTTGGGGAAATGGTCAAAAAGGACTCCCGATATCGTAGCTAATCTAATAAACCTGACCCTTTTAGTCTTATCCTTAATGGTAATTAACCGAGGGATGTTGGTATATAAAATGGGAGGATGGGAGCCATTTAAAGGCATTCCTATTGGAATCTATTTAGTTTTAGATGGTCTTTCGGTCTTGATGCTCCTTATTATTAACTCGATAGGATTTTTAGCCGCTCTTTATTCGGTCAATTATATGGAGAAATATACAGATAAGACAAGATACTATACCCTCTTTTTATTGCTCATCGCCGGAATGAATGGAGTAGTGTTGTCCGGAGATATGTTCAATCTTTTCGTCTTCTTAGAAGTTGCTGCTATTGCCTCTTATGCTTTAGTTGCCTTTGGAACCGAGGCTGAGGAGTTAGAAGCCGCTTTTAAATATCAGGTAATGGGGACCGTGGCTTCAGGATTCATTCTTCTGGGCATTGCCCTACTTTACAGTTTCAGCGGAACCTTAAATATGGCTGACATAGCAAGGATAATCAACCAACAGGGAATTCAGGGGACGGTTCTCTTTGTGGGTGCCCTTTTCATAATGGGATTTGGGTTGAAAGCGGCAATCATGCCTTTTCATGCCTGGTTACCTGATGCCCATCCCTCGGCTCCCGCTCCTGTCTCGGCCATGCTTTCCGGGGTATTAATCAAGGCTATCGGAGTCTATGCTCTGGTTCGGATACTCTTCAATGTTTTAGGATTAGGGGAGACGAAATCTATTCTTTATATCTTGATGGTCTTAGGAATCATCTCTATGGTTGCCGGAGCCTTATTAGCTCTGGGCCAGAGAGATTTTAAAAGACTTCTCGCCTATTCCAGCATCAGTCAGATTGGCTATATCGTTTTTGCCTTTGGGTTAGGAACTCCCTTAGGATTTTTAGGAGGACTATTTCATTTGCTTAACCACGCCACCTTTAAGTCCCTCCTGTTCTTAAACTCCGGGGCGATAGTCTATGCCACTGAGAATAGAGATTTAGAGAAGATGGGAGGACTTCTTGAGAGAATGCCAGTTACTGGAACCACTGCTACTATTGCCTCAATGTCCATTGCCGGCGTTCCTCCTTTAAGCGGATTCTGGAGCAAACTGATTATCATTATGGCAGCTATCCAGGCGGAACAGTTCATTTTTGCTCTCATCGCCGTCTTAATAAGCATCATAACCCTCGCCTATTATCTTAAAGTCCAGAGATTAGCTTTCTTTGGTAAATTAGGCCAGGCCTGGAAAAAGACTAAAGAAGTTCCCGGATTAATGTGTGCCTCCATGATAATCCTTTCCTTGCTCTGCCTGGGATTGGGAATTTTACTCCTCCCCGGAATAAAAAGTATGATTCTTGACCCGGCAGTCGAAGTTTTGAAGAATGGTGCTCAATACGCGAATTTAATCTTAGGAGAGTAAACTGTGCGACGGATCGTTCTATTTATTATTGCCTTTATCCTCTGGCTCCTCTTAACCTGGACCTTAAACTGGCAACATCTTCTCGTGGGAGTGATAGTAGCAATTTTTGTCGCTCTGCTCTTTGGAAATATGTTTGTTGAGGAACCCAGGAAATTTTTTCAGATAAAGAGATACTTCTGGTTTTTAGTTTATATACCCCTATTCCTCTGGGAATGCCTTAAGGCAAATTTTGATGTTGCCTATCGAGTCTTGCATCCTAAAATGCCCATTAAGCCAGGTATAGTGAAGGTGAAGACTGGTTTAAAAAGTGAAGTTGCCAGGACAATGCTGGCGAATTCCATCACCATGACTCCGGGAACATTATCGGTTGATATAGATGGGCAGTACCTTTATATCCATTGGATTTATGTTCGGGCAACGGAAGTTGAAGAGGCTTCCAGAATGATTGTAAGTAAGTTCGAACCTTTGTTAGCCAGGATATTCGATTAAATTTGACGAGCGGATTAGTTGATAAGTTAATAAGGTAATAAGTTGATAAGTAAAGACAGTCAAAAAAGAGATTTTATTTGTAAACTCGGAAAAGGAATATGAATACCTTAATTATAATTTTAATAATATTATGTTACTTGTGCCTGTATAGAGCCTGGCGGGGACCGACGATCCCTGACCGTATGGTTGCCATTGACATCCTGGGAATTTTAGTGGTGGGGATCTGCGCCCTTTTAGCCATTACTACTGGACGCGATTTTCTTATTGACATTGCCTTAGCCTGGATATTCTTGAGTTTCATCGGCACTCTTGCCTTAGCCAAATACCTCTCGGGGAGAAAATTTGATGAATAAATTAGTTGATAAGTTGATAAGATAATAAGTTGATAAGTAAGGAGCGGTCAAAAAAGTTTTTGCTTATAAACGTATCAACATATAAACTTATAAACCTGGAAGAGAATTATGAATGAAACAATTGGGACGATTATCATTATTATTGGGGTTCTATTCGATGCCATCGGCTGTATTGGCCTGGTAAAACTGCCCGATGTTTACAACCGCCTGCAGGCGGCGACAAAATGTGTAACCCTGGGGACCTGTGGGATTATGTTCGGAATATTTATTTACAGTGGATTTACCAGCTTAGGAATAAAAGCTTTAGTGGCTATACCCCTTATCTTTCTCACTTCTCCCACCGCTGCTCATGCCTTAGCCCGGGGAGCTCACCTCTTCGGAGTAAAACTCTGGAAGAAAAGCGTAGTAGATAGGTATCGGGAAGACAAGGAAAGTAACCAGAATGATTAATTTCCAATTACCAATTCCTAATTTCCAATGAACTGAATTAAACATTGGACATTTAAGAATTGGACATTTTATTAGAAATTGGATATTAGATATTAGAAATTTAAAATGTAAGCTATCCGAGCAAAGCGAGATTTAAATGCGACTACCAAGTCTATTGCAATTTCGAATATTGAAAGAGGTTTTCAAGGCCCTGTTTACCGGTCCTTATACTACTAAATTTCCTTATAAGCCCCACACTCCGGCAGAGAAGTTCCGGGGTAAACCAGAATATGACGAAGAAGAGTGTGTGGGCTGCGGAGCCTGTGCTGAGGTCTGCCCCCCTCAGTGCATCGATATGGTCGATGGAGAGGAAAAACGAAAATTTACTCTTCATTACGACGACTGCATCTTCTGCGGACAGTGCCAGGCAAACTGCATCACAGAGAAGGGAATAAAGCTTACTCTGGAATATGATCTGGCTACTTTTGATAGGACAAAGGCCAGGACTTCTATAGAGAAGGACCTTCTCTTCTGCGAACACTGCGGAGCGGTAATCGGGGTGATAGATCATATTAAATGGGTGGTAAGAAGATTGGGGCCCTTAGCCTATGCCAATCCGGGATTGCTCCTGGTCTCCCATAAGGAATTAGGTTTAGCGGAGAGAGAGGCTCGGCGTTTGAAGGAGTTTCCCAGGCGCTCTGATAGGATAAAGTTTTGTTGTCCTAAATGTCGTAGGGAAGTGGTCCTGGCTGACTAAAGAGAGGGAAAGTGAACAGGTGGGCAGGCGAGAAAGTGGGCAGGTGGGAAGGTGAGAAACGGAGAAAGTGAGAAAGTGAGAAAGTGGGAAAACAGGTGATCGGTTATCGGTAATCAGATAACCAGGATCAAGGATCGAGGATCAAATTTCTATCTGCGGTAATCGGCACCCTACTTCTCTTGTCCACTTATTTTCTTATTAACTTGTATCCTTGTCCACCTATCAACTTATCAACCCATTCCGCGTCAACACATTCCGCATTAACGTATTCTCGTATTCACGTATTTACTTATTAACGTATTTTCTTATTCACTTATTATCTTGGTAATCTGAAGCGATGAAAAATATAAAGAAGAGATTGAAAGAGAGATTAAAGGGGAAGATAGTCATTGTTGGGGTAGGGAATATTTTAAAGAGGGACGATGGGCTCGGCCCCTATTTGATTAAAAGGCTAAGAGGTAAAGTAAGAACCCATCTCATAGATGGGGGGAGTGCCCCGGAGAACTATGTGGGCAAGATCGCCTCTCTCAAACCAGATACCATCCTGGTCATCGATGCCTGTAACCTGGGATGGGCGCCAGGCGGGATAGGGCTTCTCGAGATAGAGAAGATGAAGCATACCGGTTATTCCACTCATAATACATCACCCGGAGTCTTCATGACTTATCTGAAAGAAGAGACCGGGGCAGATGTCTTCATGCTGGCCATTCAACCCCGGGAGGTCAGGTTAGGGGAAGGGCTCTCTTCTCCAGTCAAAAGGGCAATAGAAAAAGTGGAGGAATGGTTAAGAGAAAATGCATGAGTTAGGGATTGCTAAGGATCTATTTGCCAAAGTAAACGAGAAGGCAAAGGAGACTGGATTGAAGAGAATAACCAGGATTAAGATTAAATTGGGAGAGGCCTCGGGTATTGAAGAGGGATTCTTAAGGCACAGTTTTATTGACCATATCCTTCCGGGAAGTATTGCTGAAGAAGCGACTCTTGAGATTGAGAAAGAAGAAGTAAAAGCGAGATGTTTGGATTGTGGAAAGGATATCTCCACCCAAGAGGCGGGGCTTAGCTGTCCTCACTGTGGGGGAAACGACATCGAGATCATATCAGGCAAGAACGTCTATATAGAGAATATCGAAGGAGAGTAGAGATTGAAATGAAAGGGGCAGCAAGGATAGAGGTATCGGGCGTTGTTCAGGGGGTGGGTTTCCGCCCCTTTATTCATAGATTGGCTGAAGTCTACAATCTCAAAGGCTGGGTCTTGAACTCTGGGAAGGGAGTGATTATTGATGTTGAAGGTGAAAGAGAGAATATCAGGAATTTCTATCAAAAAATCTTTACTCAGGCTCCCCCCCTGGCAAGAATAGAGAAGAAGAGAATAAAACCTCACCCTCCTAATGGCTATAAATCCTTTAAGGTAAAAGAGAGCCTAATCCAAGAAGAGAAATCCACTTTAGTCTCTCCAGATATAAGTATCTGTTTCCATTGCCTGGATGAATTATTCGATGCCAAAGATAGGAGATATAGGTATCCTTTCATAAACTGTACCAACTGTGGCCCAAGATTCTCCATCATTCGAGATCTCCCCTATGATCGGGAGAAGACAACCATGGATAGGTTTCCCATGTGCTCCTCCTGCCAGGAAGAATATCTAAATATTTCCCAGCGGAGATACCATACCCAGCCCACTGCCTGCCCGGATTGTGGACCAGGGGTAGAGTTAGTTCGGAGTTCGCCCCCCCCGACTTTGTCGGGGGAGTTCGCCTCTCGTCCCGAGGGGTCTCGAGATCCCCGAGGGAGAGTTCGGAGTATTTTTAAAAGCGAAGAAGCGATAAAGGAGACCATTAGATTACTTAAAGAAGGAAAGATTATAGCCATTAAGGGCCTTGGGGGATTTCATCTGGCCTGTGATGCTACAAGTGAGGAGGCGGTCAGAGCCCTGCGCAGGCGCAAGAAGAGGCCGAATAAGCCTTTAGCCATTATGTCCTTTGATGTTGAGAAGATAAGAAATTATTGTCAAGTGAGAGAGAAGGAAAGAGAGTTATTAAAAAGCCCCCAGAGGCCCATTGTTTTACTTAAGAAGAGAAAGGGTAGTTTTCCCATTGCGGAATCTATAGCACCAGGGAATGGTTACTTAGGGGTAATGCTTCCCTATACCCCGCTACATTATTTACTCCTAGAGAATTCCTTTCTTGCCTTAGTTATGACTAGTGGCAATCTAAGCGGTGAACCACTCATTACTGACAATCAGGAGGCCTTAAATAGACTATCTGGAATAGCGGACCATTCTTTAAGTAATCTAATGGTCTCCTTTATCGCTTCTTCGCTTTTAAAAATACTCCGAACTCTCCCTCGGGGATCTCGAGACCCCTCGGGACGAGAGGCGAACTCCCCCGACAAAGTCGGGGG
>DRGV01000009.1 GCA_011049955.1 bacterium | reverse complement strand
GTCCGTGGGGTTAGAAAAACACTTAAAGGATGCTGACTTGGTCATCACTGGCGAAGGAAAGATGGACTCCCAGACAATCTATGGAAAGACACCCATCGGGGAAGAGAGTAAAAGCCTCTTATGGAATCTTAGGAGACAAAAAGATGGCAGTGATTGAGATGGCCTCTGCTTCTGGCCTCCCACTGGTTCCTAAAAAGAAAAGGAATCCGCTATTGACTACTACCTATGGAACAGGTGAGTTAATAAAGGCGGCTCTGGATAGAGGATGTAGAAGGATTATCGTGGGCATCGGAGGAAGCGCCACAGTGGATGGGGGAGCAGGAATGGCTCAGGCTCTGGGAGCAAGACTATTGGATAGGAAGGGAGGAGAGATCGGTTTTGGAGGAGGAGCATTAGGAAATTTGGAGAGAATCGATATTTCTAAATTGGATAAGAGAATCAGAAAGATAAAAGTATTGGTAGCCTCTGATGTTGACAATCCTCTTACTGGGTCGAAGGGAGCTGCCAGGATTTATGCTCCCCAGAAGGGAGCCCCTCCATCCATGGTCAAGAGATTAGAAAAGAATCTGAAGAAATACGCCTCAATTATCAAGAGAGATTTAAAGAAGGACATCAAAGATATCCCAGGAACGGGAGCAGCAGGTGGGTTAGGAGCAGGCTTGGTTGCTTTCTTGGATGCCAAAATAAGATTAGGAGTGGATATCGTCATTGAGTCCGTGGGGTTAGAAAAACACTTAAAGGATGCTGACTTGGTCATCACTGGCGAAGGAAAGATGGACTCCCAGACAATCTATGGAAAGACACCCATCGGGGTAGCAAAATTGGCCGAGAAACATAACATCCCGGTAATAGCCATTGTGGGAGAAGTAGGCGAAGGTGTCGAAGTAGTCTATAAGCATGGAATAGATGGCATAATGCCCACCACTTCTTATCCCATGACCCGTTCCCAGGCAATGAAGAAATCCTCTCAACTTATCCCCAATGCTTCAGAACGATTGATGAGACTAATTAAGATTAGAGCGAGGTTTAAGTGAACGAGAAAGGAAAAATTATCTCAGCTTTGATTCTGATATTGCTGTTGGGCGCTACCATTATCTGGGCAGAGGAAAAAGTCCCTATTTTGCAGATAACGATTGAAGAGACAGCAGAACTCATTCAGGCTGACCCCAAATTGGCAGTGGAGTTCTATAAGTTCTTAGCCCGAACTTATACTCGAGCAAAGAGATATGAAGAAGCAGCAAGGACCTATCAAAAAGCGCTTGAGATAATTCCTAAAGACGAAAACCTCCGTTTAACCTTAGCCCATCTCTACGACTGGCAGATAAAAGACCCCCAGAGAGCGGCCTTAGAATATGAGAAATTAATAGAAATCAATCCAGAAAAGAGTAGATATTATACTAGATTATCAGAGATCTACTTTCAGGCGGATCTAAAAGATAGGGCCATTCTTTTCATGGAGAAAGTAGCCAAAGATAGACCAGATGATGCCTATGTCCATTCTAAGTTAGGCCAACTTTATCTAAGCCGGGGAATGTATTCCAAAGCAGTCCGGACTTATAAGGAGGCTATCAGGCTAAAGCCTGATGCGGCGGTCTTTCATCTCTACTTAGCCAGAGCCTATGCTGGAGGGAGAAGGGATGAGGAGGCGTTCAAAGAGTACCTTGCCGCTATTGATGTGGAAGAGGAGCGCGGAATAATTGATGAAGAAGCATGCAATGAGTTCGGGGTCTACGATATCTGGGGAGCAATACTCGTAAGAGCAGAACATTTAGGTATACTTCCCAGACTAACTAAGAAATTTAAGAAGAAAGTAACCCAGCATCCTAATAATTCCCTCCTGCGCAAGGATTTAGCTCGGATTTATGCCTGGAAAGGAGATTATGAGAAAGCGATTATTCAATGTTATGAGGCCATCAGACTAAATCCTAAAGACAACGTTGCCTGGTATCGCCTGGGAAGAATATATGAGAGAAAGAAAGAATTCATAAAAGCGCTTCAAGCCTATCTTAGAATTGTGGTAAGGAATCTGGGTGGAAGAGGTTGGGCGGACTTTACTGTCAGTATGCGAAGTAACGAGGCAGCAATTAACAAGATAAAAAAGATTGCAGAGAAGCGGGTTCTCTATTCTCAGGCGATTGAGATGGTAGAGGAAGCGGTCGAGAAGAAGCCTACCCGACTGGAACTTTTAATTCTATTGGGCGATCTCTATCGAGGCGGAAGAAGATATGAAGAAGCGATTAAGACCTACCAGAGGGTAATAGAAATAGAGCCGGGTATGAGTTTTAGAATATATCATAATATAGCTGATGTGTACACTGAGAATAAAGAATATGAGAAAACGATAACAGCCTATGGAAAGATTCTTACTCTTTCCCAGTCAGACTCAATGTTACTTGCAAGGATCGAAGCCCTTAAAAAAATGTTTTTAGTCTATGAGAAGATGAGCCGGGTCGAGGAGAAATTGAGGGAGTATGAGAAAAAGATTGCCCGTGAGCCAGAGAATATAGAGCTTTACCAGGAGTTGGGTGGAGTCTACGAAGCACTTAAAAGATGGGAGGAAGGGAGCAGACTCTATCTCAAGGCCTTAGAGATTGCTCCCCAGAATAGGGAGATTAAAAGGGGTTCCAGAATATTTGCCTACCAATGTAAACGGAATGGAGCCCTAAAAGCAGCTCTACCCCTTTACGAGAAGTTCCGGGAGCGGGAACCTGCCCGCACCCAATATACCATTGCTCTCATTGAAATCTACACTGGCTTAGGAGAGAAAGAAAAGGCGCGTTCTCTATTAGGAG
>DRGV01000008.1 GCA_011049955.1 bacterium | reverse complement strand
GTATTCTATACGGGGCTCATTCCACTTATCCCGCCTCATCTGCCTTTTTATCTTAGGCCAATTACGGCAGAAATCTAACCTCTTTATATATCTGCCAAATACCTCTTTGGGCACATTTTTCCTCGCCAGAAGAAGGGCCGCCAGACTTAAAAATCTTTTATGTCCCGGATAGGTGAGTATTCGACGTGCTCGACCTTCAGAGATACTTTTATCCCAGAGCCAATCCCTCTTCATTAGAATTCTATCTCCTTCTCAATGAGTTTATCTATCTCTTTTTTGAAATGACGCTCCATCTGGTTATAATCGGGCCTTGCCTGGGCCCTCAATTCCATAATTCCGGTTTTCATATCCAAACGGCTGTAGGTTCTAAACCAACGTATTAATCCCTCGCGATGGCTGGCATCACAGTAGGCCCTGGCAAAGACGGAAAGATTCATAAATGTATGGGAGAGAAAATACAAATCGTAAAAATCCTTTGCCTCTTCTCTACCACCTGAAAATTTCTTGCGTCCCACCCCATCTAAAGATTCAATGAATCCTGCTATGGCCAGTATCTTGCGGAAATATATGTCCTCTTTGGAAAGCACGTCTATGCCGTCAACAGACTTCAGGGGCTTTATAAGCTTGACCCAATCCTCAACGAAGTCCATCTTAAGAGTATTTTCCTTATCTATGGCGAGATAATAGACCACCATCCTGATCTTACCTTTACCAGCTGTTTGTCCGGCCAATTTAATCTCTTTGCCCAGTGCTTCCTCTAAATTAGCAACTATCTTGCGGATGGCATCAGGGTTAAAATTCTGGGTAAAAAAATCAAGGTCTAAGGAGAGGCGGTGGTTAAAATACACCCGGGAAAGGGCGGTCCCTCCAGCGAGGTAAAATTCTTCCATCTTGCCAGAAAGTAATTTAAGCACCTTATCTTGATACTGGATTATTTTATTCATCATTATAAATTATACACCATAAAAGTTGTATTGTCAAGTATTTTACAACTTATAAGTTGTAATTGGATCTTGACTTCACTTAAGGTGAGTCTTTGTTTTCGTCTCAATTTCTACTTAAAATTATAGCATACTTTGAAGGTTGAGGTCAAGAGGAAATTTAGTTTTTTGTCTCTATTCCAAAACAAAAAAACAGGAGCCTTTTAGACTCCTGCCGTTTGCGTTATAAGTTGAAGGGTTGCGCGACTCATATCGTTTAACGTCTATCGGTTGCGTGTTTTTACGAACAACGTTCAACGATAGCCGAAACAAGTTTCGCAACCGCAACCGTTTGACGTAGCTTCTGCCCGATATTCCGTCTTTACCTCTTTATTTTCTGTAATAAGGGAATAACCTCAATAAGTTCTTTAGCTAATACGGCTCCTTCCTTAGACGTTTTGTTTACCTGGACCAGACTATTCTTTAGGCCCTTAATAACCTTCCTGGCTTTCCAGGGTTGAAACATTAATTCTTCCGGGGCTTTCTCTATCGCTTCTTCCAACCTCGGTTGTAATTTTTGACAGGATTCTATTGATGTATTGTTCTGCTGGTTAGCCGCCTCAGCATTAATGAGAGCATCTGTGAAGTAGGAAAGTTGGTCTTTAGTAAGTTCCGATCTGCGACTGGCTAATATTCCCAGGATTTCTGTATTACTATACTTTTTTTTAATACCCTGCAAGCTGGCAATCTCTCTACTTTTATCATAAATTCCTGACAACGTGCCACGGGCTGTTGCTACTCCCTGGGAGGCTAAATAAACATCTTTAAAGAGAGGGTCAAAAGAAGTGCCGGTCTTCAACCAATCTCCCTTTTCGGCCCACCCGGTTGCCCCAACCGCAGATAGCAACGCTACCACCACCAGAAGAAATAATTTTTGTCTCATAGTCTCCCTCCTTAAGTCTTTTTTGTTTTCCCAAAGGGATCCCTTTCCCAAAGGGACCGCTTCGTGGCGGGACAATTTCTAGTTAGTACTATACCATATTTCAAAGTATAAGTCAAGAGGAAATTTAGTTTTTTGTCTCTATTTAAATATGAGATTTCTGAAAAAGTCAGAAATCTTGATTACGGTGATTAAACTAAAGATTACAATGATGAAATTGTCGTCGAGTAATCACTGGCATCATTCTTTTAAATCATTGTAATCAGAGGGCTCTGAAACTTTTTTCAGAGACCTCAAAGATTTTACTTGACAAAGGGGAAAAAGTAGTGTATACTCTATTTCGAAGTAAGTACGGGAGTGAAAGTTCTTAGCCACAAGGTATAGAAGCATTCACCTTGTGGTTTTTTTTATTCCGGCGTAAATAGTTTACATAGATAAATTCTCCCGCAATAGCGGGATCATTGAAGATATCTCGGGTATTCTTATACCCTCGATATCAATTCGACTACACGTTTTTTCTGCACCTTTGGTTTGCAAGGTCCCGAAAATGTGAAGCATTCGAGGGGAAAAAACGTAAGTCACATTGAAAGGAGGTGAATGAATGATGGAAAATGGAACAGTAAAATGGTTCAGTTCCCAGAAAGGTTATGGATTTATTACTCCTGAGTCAGGCGATGATGTATTCGTACATCATAGTGCAATTCAGGGTGACGGCTATAAGTCTTTAGAAGAAGGTCAGGAAGTCGAATTCGAAGTCGAGCAAGGCCCTAAAGGTAGACGAGCTGCAAAAGTAGCGAGGCTGTAACCTAACGAAAAAGGCCCGGCATTTTTTCACGCCGGGCCTTTTTTATTTCTCCTATTTTTGTTTCTGGGCCGTTGTCAAAAGAAGTATCTTATCGTCTTTTTCTCCAGGGCCTTGACCTTTTTTGTTTCCGTGACTTTTCCTGGCGTGATTTTTCCTCCTGCTGCTTTAATTCTTTTTGCTTCTGTAACTTTTTTCTTCGCTCTTCTCTTTTCCGTTGTCTTTGCTTTTCTCGTTCCTGCTTTCTTTGCTGCACGGCCTCTCGAACTTTTGCTGCTAAATCTTTACCTTTTAATCCCTGTGCCTGGGCGCGATGGGCAGCGCGGGAGACGATATTCCCCGCAACTTTGGGATTTTCACCATCTTCCACCAATTCATTCATAGCTTCGACAGATTGTCTTAAGGCTTTACCCCTTATTCCTCCCGCTGATAAATCACCAACCGCATCCTTAATATCCTTTTTCGTTGCTCCTTTTCTAAGCATGTTTTTAACCGGACCTTCAATCGCCTTGACATTTCTTCTGGAAACACCTTTCTGTCTTAGCTCACCAGCAAGTTCCGCACACGCAGCATCCACATTCTCTTCCTGGGCGACCACATAGATTGAGGTTGCAAACCCAATCATGCTTACCAGCATAAGAATAACCAGGATTTTCTTCATTCCTTACTTCCTCCTTTCAATGATCCCGCTATTGCGGGAGAATTGATCCCGAACCTCAAATTTCCTGAAAGGAAATTTGAGGTGAGAGATCTTACTCCTTCATCTATCTAAACCCGCACTACGGGTTTACTCTCGTTTTCGCTTCTATTTAAAATTATAGCATATTGGGGGGAAGATTGCAAGGAATATTTTGGGAACATTATTTTTTTGAAAAAAATGCTTGCAAATGAGCAGAAATGTGATACAATATAGACTATACCGAGAGTAAGTGGTGATTCTGTGTATAAATTGTGGATAACTAATATTAACTCCACATTCGCAGATGTGCCGTTCATCGTCAATCGGTTGCGGTTACATAGATGGTAGAGTTAGAGTATCAGATTACCAGAATATCAGATGCCCGCCTTGCCCGACGGCAGTCGAGGCAGGGAGAGGGTCAGTTATCAGAATTCAGATAAAAATCTGATGCTCTGACCCTCTGAATTCTCCTTCTGATGGTCTGATGTTCTGATAATCTATGATTAGACGAGGCAAGCGTAGCGCGTCGTTATATTCTATAAGGGCAACCCTTCAACGTATACCGGAAGACGAGAAATGCAAAAGTCCAGTTATATTAAACTGGAACCCAAAGTTTGAGAGCACTGTGGATTTTCTGTGGATAAGGCTGTGGATAGCTGTGGACAAGTAAGGAGTTCTCCCTATGGAGATGAAGATAACTGAACTCTGGGAAAAGGTTCTGGAAGAGCTGAAGAAGGAGATAGGCGAGCAAAGTTTCCAAAACTGGCTTAAGCCTATTAAAGCTATTTCCTTTAATAATAACCAGATCACCTTAGAAGTTCCTAATGAGTTTACCTCTGACTGGCTCAAGAGCCATTACTTAGAGAAGATTAAGGATACTTTAAGGAGAATAAGCGGAGAGGAGATTGGAGTAGAGTTCTCTGTGGGAGAGGCACCAGCGATGAGTTCGGAGTTCGGAGTTCGGAGTTCGGAGATTGTGGTTCCGAGGGTTCCTTGGAGTAGAGATTTAAATCCCAAGTATACTTTTGAGGGCTTTGTGGTTGGTCCCTCAAATCGCTTTGCCCAGGCAGCCTGTTTAGCAGTTGCTGAGGCTCCAGCAAGAAGGTATAATCCCCTCTTCATCTATGGTGGTGTAGGGCTGGGAAAGACCCACCTCCTCCATGCCATCGGTCACTTCATATTGAATAAGAAGCCCGATATGAAGGTAATGTACGTTACCACAGAGAAGTTCATGAATGAAATGATCAATGCCATCCAACATGGAATTATATTGAAGTTCAGGAGTAAGTATCGAACGATAGATGCCCTCTTAATTGATGATATCCAGTTCTTAGCCAATAAGGAGAGCACCCAGGAAGAGTTCTTCCACACCTTCAATGAGCTCCACAATTCTTATAAGCAGATCGTGATATCCTGCGACCGACTATCAAAGGAGATCCCGGCCCTGGAGGAGAGATTGAAGTCCAGATTTGAGTGGGGTCTTACGGTAGATATCAAGCCCCCGGATTTAGAGACCAGGATCGCTATCCTGCAGAAGAAGGCAGAGATAGATAACCTCTCCATCCCAGAAGAGGTAATCTTCTTCATCGCCAATGGGATAAAGTCCAATATCCGGGATATGGAGGGTTCTTTAATTCGGGTGGTGGCCTTCTCCTCTTTTACCAAGGGCCCCATAACAGAGGAACTGGCGAAAGAGGTATTGAAGGATAGCCTGGAGAAAGAGGAAGAGAAGCGAATAACCATTGATCTCATTCAGAAGGTGGTGGCGGCCCACTTCGATCTGCATATTGCGGACATGAAGGCCCAGAAGAGAACTAAGGCCATCGCCTTCCCCCGGCAGATCGCCATGTATCTCTCACGCAACTTGACCGACTCTTCCCTGCCAGAGATCGGGGAGAACTTTGGAGGAAGAGACCATACCACAGTGATGCACGGCTACGATAAGATAAAAGAGAGACTGGAAAAGGACCCGGACTTCGGAAAGACCATAGAGCGACTGATTAAGGAGATAAAGGAGTAGAAAACACAGTGGGACAGTGAGACGGTTAGACAGATAGACAGATTGGAAAGATCTTTAAACTGTCAAACTGCCAGTCTGTCAGACTGTCCAACTGAGTGTAAGCTTTGTGGTTGAGGATAAGTCTCTTGGTATCCTGGGGATAAACTAGGGATAGATGAGTGGTTGGGGAAAGACTGTGGATAGTGGGGATAAGTAGACCACACTTACTCCCAGATTATCAAGAGAAGAATTTGAGACTTTTCCCTTAAAGGAAGAAAGTATCCCCATAATTAACAGCCCATTCTTATTCTTATTCTTATTCTTATATTAAGATATAAAGAAAAGAAGAAAGGAAATAAGCTTAATGAAAATTAACTGCTTTCAAGGAGATTTGATAAGGGGAATTCAGACCGTAGGAAGTGCTGTAGCAGGAAGGGCTACTCTGCCCATCCTGATCAATATTCTATTAGAGGCAAAGAAGGGAAAGATAGAATTATCTGCCACTGACTTAGAGATCGGGATCAAGTGTAGCGTTCCAGCCCAGGTCAAGAAGGAGGGTGCCATTACCATCCCGGCCAAGAGATTTTCTGATATCGTAAGGGAGTTACCTGAAGGGCCAGTAGAGATGGAGACAGAGGATAGCCAGATGAAGATATCCTCCAGTGGAATATTTTTCAAGATCCTGGGCCTTCCCGCAGAGGAGTTTCCCACCTTATCAGAGGTGGAGAGCGAGAATCGGTTCTCTTTGGACTCTCAACTCTTAAGAGGAATGGTCCAGAAGACAATCTTCGCCAATTCACGGGATGAGACGAGGTATATCCTGAATGGTAGTTACTTAGAGATGGAGACGGATAGGATAATCATGACCGCTACCGATGGTCATCGGTTGGCAACCATAAGTCACAGGATAGAGAAGGGGCCAAAGAAGAAGATAGGAGCCATCATCCCCACAAAGGCATTGAATGAACTGAGTAGACTGTTGGAAGAGCCAAAGAAGGTTGAAGCCACAATTGGTGAAAATCAGATCTCCTTCTCTTTAGATGGCATTATTCTGAGTTCCAAACTCATCGAGGGTCAATTCCCGGACTATAAGCAACTCATCCCAAAGAAGAGCGCCAAGAGACTCTCCATAAATAGGGAGAAGTTATTGAAGGGAGTGAGGAGAGCGGCCTTACTTGCCGATGCCCGAACTGGCGCGGTAGAACTATTGGCCTATTCCAATAAACTCATCATAAGGTCCCAGACCCCTCAAGTAGGCGAGGCACGGGAGGAGATGGACATCGACTATTCTGGGGAGGAGATCAGGACGGCATATAGTGCCCGATATATTTTGGATATCTTAAAAAATATATCCTCAGAAGAGGTCACCTTAGAATTGAACGAACCTTTAAGCCCCGGAGTAATCAGACCAGTTAGCGATGAAGATTATCTCTGCGTCATTATGCCTATGAGAATCACCTAGAAAGTTTGCCAGTTGGCCAGTTTACCAGTTTGCCGGTTAGACAGATTAACCGGTTAACAGGATAACTGGTTAACAGGCTAACTAACTGAGCGATAGCGAGGATTAGATGAGACCCCGGAGAATTAAGAGAATCCTGAATACTATCCTGCGTAGGTTAGGGCTGGAGAAGAGAATCAAGGAGTGTGCCATTCTATCCTTCTGGAATGATGCAGTAGGGGAGAGTATTGCCTCACATACCAAGCCCGTCAAGGTCTATGATGGTAGGATGACCGTTCTGGTGGAGAGCTCTTCTTGGACTCAGGAACTCACCTTCTTGAAGAGTGGGATAATGGAAAGACTGAATAGCACCATTGGGAAAAAGGTGATTAAAGATATCTATTTTAAGATAGGGGAGATAAAAAAATCTTTTCCAGAAGAGAAGAAAGAAAAGACAATAGATTTCGAAAGCGTAAAATTAGATAAAGAGAAGAGAGAAAAAATAGAAGAGAGTTTAGAAAAAATAGAGGATCCTGAGATAAGGGAGATATTAAAAAACTTTCTTACAAAAGAAGCAAAATACGAAACTATTAGAGACGAGAAGGGAATAGCAAATTCCAAATAACAAATTCCAAATCCCAAACAAACTCCAAATTCAAAATTCCAATGTCCAAAACCATTGTTTGTGATTTGTGATTTGGTGCTTGTGATTTTAAAGATGTCTGCGCTAACCCCTGACGAAAGAGGCCCAGGAAGAAAGGTAGGGAAAGATGGTTAAAGAGAAACCATACGATGCCACAACCATTCAGGTATTGGAAGGTCTGGAGGCGGTTCGTAAGAGACCCTCTATGTATATCGGGGATACCAGTCATTCTGGCTTACATCACCTGGTCTATGAAGTAGTGGATAACTCCATTGATGAGGCCCTGGCTGGTTACTGCAAGAGAATCGATGTCGCCATTCACTCCGATAACTCCATTACCGTAACTGATGATGGAAGGGGAATCCCGGTAGAGGACCATCCGGGAGAGAAGAGACCAGCGGTGGAAGTGGTCATGACCAAACTCCACGCGGGAGGAAAGTTTGATAAGGAGGCCTATAAGGTCTCTGGTGGATTGCATGGCGTGGGAGTGAGCGTGGTGAATGGTCTCTCCGAGTGGCTGGAGGTCGAGGTAAAAAGGAATGGAAAGCTCCACTATCAGAAATACCAGTTCGGAAAACCCTCGGCAGACTTAAAAGTTACGGGAAGGACGAAGAAGACGGGAACTAAGGTGACTTTCAAGCCAGACCCCGCCATCTTTGAGGAGATTGACTTCTCCTTCGATACCCTTTCCAATCGATTGAGAGAGCTGGCCTTCCTCAATAAAGGAACTCGGATTATCCTGAAGGATGAGAGAACGGATAAGAAGCACGACTTCTGTTATGAGGGAGGGATCGTCTCCTTCGTCCAATACCTAAATGAGAATAAGACCACCCTCCATCCCGAGCCCATCTACTTCAGGAGAGAAAAGGAAGGGACAGAGGTTGAGATCGCCATGCAATATAACGATGGCTATGCTGAGAATATCTTCTCCTTTGCCAATACCATAAATACTCTTGATGGGGGGACCCATCTCTCTGGCTTTAGGGGGGCCTTAACCCGGACGGCCAATGACTATGCCCGAAAGAATATGCTCTTAAAGAACGATAAGACCACCCTATCTGGCGAAGACGTCCGGGAAGGTTTGACAGCAGTAATCAGTGTTAAACTGCCTGAGCCCCAGTTTGAGGGACAGACCAAGGCAAAATTAGGAAACTCTGAGGTGAGGGGAATCGTTGAGGCGGTGGTGAACGAGGGATTGGGAGAGTATTTAGAGGAACATCCTTCCGAGGCCCGCTCCATAATTGAGAAGAGCGTCATCGCTGCCCAGGCAAGGGATGCAGCCAGAAAGGCCCGGGAGCTCACCAGAAGGAAGGGGGCCTTAGAGGGAGCGGGACTTCCTGGAAAGTTAGCCGACTGCTCTGAAAAGGACCCATCAAAGTGTGAACTCTATATTGTAGAGGGAGATTCTGCAGGTGGCTCGGCAAAGCAGGGCCGGGATAGAAAGTTCCAGGCCATCCTGCCCCTAAAGGGCAAGATTCTGAATGTGGAGAAAGCCAGACTGGATAAGATACTCTCAAATATTGAGATAAGAGCACTCATTACTGCTCTGGGGACAGGTATCGGAGAAGAGGACTTCGATATTAACAAGGCAAGATACCATAAGATAATCATCATGACCGATGCCGATGTGGATGGGGCCCATATCCGAACTCTGCTCCTCACCTTCTTCTATAGGCAGGTCTCCCAGTTGGTGAAGGAGGGGTATGTCTACATCGCCCAGCCACCACTCTATAAAGTAAAGAAGGGGAAACTGGAGAGATATTTAGAGAGCGATGAGGATATGGAGAACTTCTTGATCGATGCTGGGACCTCGGATGTCAAATTGATAAGGTTAAAAGAGGGAAAGAAAGATCGCGTCTGGGAGAAAGAGGAACTGAAGGATCTGGTAAAAGAGCTCTCTATATTAGAGAAACTAAAAAAGAGTGCTCGGAGAAGGGGACTGGATGTTTCAAAGTATGTTGAACTAAGGGCAAAGGACCCCAAGGATATTCCCATATTCAAGGTGGAAAACGAGACTGAGGAGTACTTCCTCTATAGCAGGAAGGAAGCGGATGAACTGATGAAAGAAGAAGAGAAGAAGAAAGCCAAAGCGAAGCCCCGGCAAAAAGGCGAGGTCCCGCCAGAGGCGGGAAAAGATGAGGAGATGGAGGAAGTAACCATTACCAAGGTAGAGAAACTTCCCGAAGTAATCCAGATGGAAGAGCAGATGGGTAAAGTAGAGAAAAGAGGGGTTCGCATTATTCCGGGTGTCGATCCCAAAGAGGCCCATTCTTTATACCGCATAGAAGAAGAAAGGAATACCTATTCTCTCTATGACTTCAGAGAGATTGCCAAGAAGATCAGGGAACTGGGTAAGAGGGGCATGACCATTCAGAGGTATAAGGGATTGGGGGAGATGAACCCCACCCAGCTCTGGGAGACGACTATGGATCCGGAGCAGAGGACCATTCTGAAGGTCACCCTGGAGGATGCGGTAGAAGCGGATAGGATATTTACCGTCTTGATGGGTGATAAGGTAGAACCCAGAAGACGATTCATCGAGGAGCATGCTCCGGAAGTGAAGAATTTAGACATTTGAGAACACGGATGAGCACAGATTAAAAGATACGGATTAGCACAGATATCGGATATTAAAATATTAAATGTCAGATCGTGATAGAAAACAGGGGTAAGAAAAATGGAAATAAAAATTGTTTTTGATTCAAATTCAATTCCCGAGGATTCTCAAAAAATGGCAAAAGTTTTAATAGAAACTTTATGCCGTGTAGTCAAAGCTGATGGAGCAACTTTTATGAATTTGGATAAGGAAAAAAAGGAATTAGCGATTACTATAAGTTGCGACAGAGATTTAGAAACCGCTCAAAAAAAATTAGGAATTTCAGTAAAGATAGGCGAAAGGGTTTGTGGAAAAGCAGCTGAAAACAAGGAGGCGATTTTAGTAGTCGGAGATATTGCCAAAAATCCCAGATTTGCCCGTTTAAAAAAATATGAAGAGATTTATTCTGGAATGAGTGTCCCAGCAATTAAGGAGAATGAGGTAATTGGGGTTCTCAATGTGAAAAGAACAAAATCAAGTGAGGCTTTAAACAATGATGATCTCAATATTGCTGGCATTTTTGCCAACAAATTGGCTGAGAATTTATAAAGTCGAACAATCTCATTGTCTTATGGTCGTATGGTCTAAATGAAGGAAAGGAGGAATTAGGAGAATGAAACGATGTCTCACTATTTTAAGGTATCGGAACTTCAAAAGTAAAAGACGGCGGAAAGCGAAGCGCGCCGTTATTTTATTAGTGGTTAGTATGGTGGCAATGGTTTTTGTAGGGGAAACGGTGAGAAGCGAAGCTAAGGATGAATTGAGCGTGGTCATTGATAGAATAGTGAAGGTACTGAAGTATGGTGATGAAAATTTTGAAAAACCGGATGCTGTTGTGGCATTAGGAATGATCGGTGATTCGAGGGCGGTGGAGCCTTTAATTGAGCATTTGAAATATAGTAAGAACGATCACTTACGAACCGAGATAGTAAAAGCTTTGGGCAGGATTGGTGATAAAAGGGCAACCCCGGCATTAATTAATGTCCTGGAAAGCGATAGTCCGAGTTATATGCGGGCTGGGGCAGCAAAAGCCTTGGGAGAGATTGGTGGCAAAAGAGCTATTCCCGCTTTAGAAAAGGCCTTAAAAGATAAGTATTCTTACACGCGCAGTCAGGCCGCACAATCCTTGAAAAAGATTACAGGTAAGGATTACAGTTACGAAAAAGGGTCTCCTCTGAAAGAAGCTGAAGAAATGATGAAAGAGATTAAAGAAATAGAGAAAGAACTTCCAAAATAGAAGGGAAGATTATTATTTTTGCCCAGGAGGAAAGGATTAGGAGATGGTAGAGATTAAAGAGAAGATTATTCCCATCTATATCGAAGATGAGATGAAGGATTCCTACATCGATTATGCCATGAGTGTCATCATCGGCCGGGCCTTACCGGATGTTCGAGATGGTTTAAAACCTGTGCATAGAAGAATACTCTATGCCATGCATCAGATGGGATCAACCCATAGTAAGCCCTATCGGAAATCGGCCCGCATCGTGGGTGAGACATTGGGGAAGTTCCATCCTCATGGGGATGCCGCGCTCTACGATACCCTGGCCCGGATGGTCCAGGACTTCTCTCTGAGACACCCCTTAATCGATGGTCAGGGCAACTTTGGCTCTTTAGATGGTGATGCGCCAGCGGCCATGAGATATACTGAGGTTAGATTAGGACTCCTGGCTGAGGAACTACTCAAGGATATTGAGAAGGAGACGGTAAACTTTGGTTCCAACTTCGATGGTTCTCTGCAGGAACCCTACATTCTACCCTCTGCCATTCCCAACCTTCTGGTAAACGGCTCTTCGGGAATTGCGGTGGGCATGGCCACCAATATCCCTCCCCATAATTTAGAAGAGGTGGTGGATGGCATAATCGCAGTCATAGATGAGCCAGAGATTGAGATAGAGAAGTTAATCTCCATCATTAAAGGACCAGACTTTCCTACCGGGGCTCTCATTTGTGGAAGGAGCGGGATTAAAGAGGCCTATACCACAGGAAGAGGACATATTACTGTGAGGGCCAGGGTGGATATTGAGAAGCATAAGGGAGGAAGGGAGTATCTCATAGTAAAAGAGATACCCTTCCAGGTGAATAAGGCAAGGTTGGTGGAATCCATCGCTAATTTAGTTAGGGCCAAGAAGATTGAGGGAATAGCGGATCTGAGGGATGAATCGGATAGGAGAGGGATGAGGGTTGTCATTGAATTAAAGAGGGGTGAGATCGCTCAGGTTATCCTGAATCAACTATTCAAGCATACTCAATTGCAGACTACCTTCGGGGTAATCATGCTTGCCCTGGTGAATAACCGCCCGCGGGTCTTGAACCTTAAGCAAGTAATCGTCTACTACATTGAGCATAGAAGAAGGGTAACGGTAAGGAGGATAGAGTATGAATTAAGAAAGGCCACTCTCCGGGCCCACATCCTGGAGGGCCTGCGTATTGCCATCGCTAACTTGGATAAGACGATAAAAATCATCAGGGCCTCCAAGTCTGTGGAAGAGGCAAGAGAGAAATTGATCAAAGCCTTTGAACTCTCTGAGGAACAGGCCCAGGCCATCCTGGATATGAAGCTGCAACGCCTGACCGGACTGGAGAGGGAAAAGATAGACCTGGAATATAAGGAATTAGAAAAGAGGATAAAGGAGTATAAAACAATCTTAAAAGATCCCCAGAAGGTCTTGGATATTGTCTCTGAGGAGCTATTAGCCATTAAGAAGAAGTATGGGGACAAAAGAAGGACCCAGATAACTAAGGCCGCAGTGGAGGAATTCCGGGTAGAGGACTTAATCGCTGAGGAGGATGTGGCCATCACTGTTTCTCATACTGGTTATATAAAGAGGATCCCGGTCTCCACCTATCGTATTCAGAGAAGGGGTGGAAGAGGAGTGACGGGAATGGGGACCAAGGAAGAAGACTTCGTAGAGCACCTCTTGATCGCCTCTACCCACCAGTATATCTTATGCTTCACCAATAAGGGAAGGATCCACTGGCTCAAGGTCTATAAGATTCCCCAGGCAGGAAGGGTCGCCAAGGGAAAGGCCATGGTTAACTTATTGAGGCTGGATCAGGATGAATTTGTCACCACCTTCATACCAGTGAAGGAGTTCGACGATAAACACTTTCTCATTATGGCCACCAAGAGAGGAGTGATTAAGAAGACCAATCTGGCTGCTTATTCCCGTCCCCGGGCAGGAGGGATCATCGCTCTCCGTCTGGATAAGGGGGATGAGTTGATAAAGGTGAAGATGACCAATGGCTCCCAGGAAGTTGTTTTAGGAAGCAAGGCGGGATTGGCCATAAGATTCCAAGAAACCCAGGTGCGGGGCATGGGAAGAGGGGCAAGGGGAGTAAGGGGGATTAGACTAAGTAAGGATGATTGGTTAATCGGCATGGAAATCATGAGGGATGAAGCCACGTTATTAGCGATTACCGAGAATGGATATGGAAAAAGGACCAAGTATACCAATTATCGTGTTCAGTCGCGAGGCGGTAAAGGAGTAATAAATATTCAGACCACCGAGAGGAATGGCCCGGTAGTGGGGATTAAGATGGTCGATACCTCTGATGGGTTGATGATTATTACTGCAAGAGGGATGATTATCCAATCTCCGATCAAGGATATCCGGTCTATGGGTAGAAATACTCAAGGGGTTCGTCTCATTAGACTCAAGCCAGAGGATAAGGTAGTGGCCATTGCCCGGGTTACGAACAACCAGGAAGGGGAAAAGAAAGAAAGCGAGAAAGTGGGAAAGCGGGAAAGTGAGAAGAAAGTAGAAGTAAAAAGGGAAAGTAGCCCCGACAAGCGGCCCCGACAAGCGAGAAGAGGCCGGATCGGGATCTCCACTCCGTTCCGAGGAGAAAAGGGTCGGGGTCTCCGCTCCGCTTCGAAAAGTGGGAAAATTGCAACCCTGCCTACGCCAAGGTTTCGGCAGGCAGGCGCAAAGGCGGCCCGTAAACCCCGACAAGTCGAGGAACGGGCCAGACAAAAGATTCGCAGAGGGCGCAGAGAAAAGATTAAAGAAGGCGAGAAAAGAAAGAGGGGGAGACCCCCCAAGATAAAGTTAAAAGTAACAAGTAACAAGTAAAAACTAAAAAGTAATTATTCCGATAGAATTCCTCAACTTAATCCTAGTATTAAATTCTTTTGATAATTTCCGGATTCTTTCTAAGACCCTTTCTGCTTCTTTACCCTTAAGGAGCTGGGGCTGGAACTTTACTTTTTTGTTGTAGACTGAAATGGGGATTATCTCTAATCTCTTTAACTCATCTTTTGCAAAATAGAACCTGAAAATGGCTGATTCCTTTGCCTTCTCACTATAGGAGCCGAAAGCGAAATTCCCCAGGGAATAGATAATTACTCCATTCCTGTAAGTCTCGATGCCACTCAGGATATGGGGGTGATGGCCTAAGACAATATCTGCCCCCTGATCAATGGCAAGATGGGCTAAGTTCCTCTGATACTCTTGAGGAGCGATCTCCTCTTCATTCCCCCAGTGGAAGGAGACGATTAGAAAATCTACTTTTTCTTTTAGCTCTTTGACATCCTTTTTTACTCTTGAGAATTTACCATAGGCAGTCCCTGCTTTATCTTTTTTTGCCCAGAATTCTTTAGGGAGGGTATTGGAATAGGCAAGAAAACCAAATCTCCTATCTTTTACTTTTAAGATAACCGGTTCTCTTGCCTCTTGGATATTTCTTCCTGCTCCAATGTGGAAGATCATTTTGCTATTCAGGACTTCTATAGTCTCGAAAAGAGCCTTTTCTCCATAGTCCAGGATGTGATTATTGGCCAAGGATAGGACATCGAATCCCACTTCCTTTAATCCTTCTGCTACCTTGGGATAGGCGCGAAAGGTATATTCCTTATCTGGAATCGGCTCTCCTTCTGTGGATAGGGGAGATTCTAAGTTAGCAAAGGAGATATCGGTCTTCTTAAATATATGGGCAGTATACTTATAAGGATAAGCGGGGCCATACTCTTCGATGAATGGTTTTAAGCGGTGAGCAAGCATAATATCCCCTACGGCCACAAGAGTTATTTCTTCTTCTTGAGCAGCGGCGTTTAAACTTAAGATTAAAGTAATTAGAACAGCTATCTTGATAACACGATTAAGCATTATCTCTTCCTCCCCCCAAACAGTAGACACAACGATATTATCACAAATATTGATAAGAAGTCAATCATGGGAAAATACAAGATATTAGAGCATACGGCAGATGTGGGCATAGAGGCAAGAGGCGAGACCCTAAAGGAAGCATTTGCAAACACTGCTTCTGGAATGCTTTCTATCATGATCGATCCAGAGAAGGTTGGGGAAAAGGAGTCCTATTCTCTAAAAGTAAAGGGAAGGGATGAGAAGGAACTACTCGTTGCTTTCTTGAGTGAACTACTCTATAAGTATGAGGTAAACGATTTCCTACCAAAAAGGGTTAGTATCTCTCTTCTGACCGATAAAGAATTAAAGGCAGAGGTCTATGGAGAGAAGATAGATCTGAAGAGACATACCATAGATACCGAGATCAAAGCGGTCACCTATCATCAATTAGCGATAGAGAAGAACAAGAACTGGAAGATAAGGGTGATCTTCGACATATAGAGAGGCTTACAGAGATGAAGAAGGAGTGGACCGGACCTTTAGAGAAAATCGATGAATATAGATACAGGATCCCCAAGTCCTACAAATCGGGGATGCGCACCTCAGGGATTATTTATACGGATGAGAAACTTCTAAAGAGCATCTGCCAGGACCAGGCACTAGACCAGGTGGCCAATGTTGCCTTCCTTCCCGGGATCGTGGGAAGTTCCCTGGCCATGCCCGACATCCACTGGGGTTACGGTTTTTGTATTGGCGGGGTAGCGGCCTTTGATGTAGAGAAGGGTATAATTTCGCCAGGCGGGGTTGGTTTTGATATCAATTGTGGCGTGCGAGTCTTACGGACTAATTTGAAAGAAGAGGATATTAAGGAAAAGATTGAGGATTTAGGATGGGCGCTCTTTAGAGAGATACCCTGTGGGGTAGGCTCTACGGGAAGAATTAGAGTAAGTGATAGCGAGTGGGAGGAGGTTCTTACCAAGGGTACCCAGTGGGCGGTGAAGAAAGGCTATGGTGTTTCAGAGGATATTGAACATACCGAAGAAGAGGGAGCCATGCCTGGCGCCGATCCGGATAAAGTCTCTTTTCGGGCAAAAGAAAGGGGAAGGAAACAATTAGGTACCCTGGGAAGCGGGAATCATTTTTTAGAAATTCAGGTAGTGGAGGAGATATTTGATGATGAGGCAGCCAGACTCTTTGGCATAGAGAAGGGTTCTATCACGATGATGATTCACTGTGGCTCACGTGGTTTTGGCCATCAGGTCTGCACCGACCAATTGGTTTCCATGGGAAGGGCGATAGAGAAGTATGGTCTGAACCTTCCCGATAGGCAGCTGGCCTGTGCCCCGGTTAATTCTAAGGAAGGGAAAGACTACTTTGGCGCCATGGCCTGTGCCGCCAATTACGCCTGGGCGAATAGGCAGTGCATCATGCACTGGGTGCGGGAGATCTTTGAGAAGGTCCTGGGAAGAAGTCCCAGGGACTTAGGGATGGACTTGATCTATGATGTGGCCCACAATATCGCAAAGTTTGAGGAATATGAGGTAGAAGGAAAGAAGGTAAAATTATGTATCCATAGGAAGGGAGCAACCAGGGCCTTTGGACCGAATCATCCTCAGATTCCTAAAGAATATAAGTCCATCGGACAGCCGGTCCTCATTCCAGGTGATATGGGAAGAAATTCCTATATCTTGGTGGGGACGAAAAAAGCAGAAGAGGAAAGTTGGGGCTCTACCTGTCATGGTGCAGGAAGGGTGATGTCAAGGCATGCTGCTATTAGACTTACCCGGGGAAGGAATATTAAAGAGGAATTAAGAAATAGAGGAATCATTGTTCACGAAAGGGGAAGACATACCCTCCAGGAAGAGGTCTCTGAGGCCTATAAGGATGCTGTCTCTTATAC
>DRGV01000007.1 GCA_011049955.1 bacterium | reverse complement strand
GTCCTAAGGCATGCTCCCTTGAGATTAGATGACGCTCCATTAAGAACTGACGATCAATATCATCCAGTTCTTTAAGATTAATTATAAGGGCATTCTTCAAGTAGCTACTGCCTTTGGCTACTTTTAAAACCTCTTCTACAACTTTGGATAGCTCCTTTTTTTTTGCCCAATGGGTAAAGGGAAAGTCGGCCAAGGTCCGGGCAAGGCGTACCCTACTTGAAATGACGATCTCTTTTGACTCCTCAAGCCACTGGCTCAACTTAGAAGCCATCTCCTTAAAACGCATTTTACTCCCCTAAGTATCAGTATTGCACTCGGTAAAATACTAAATTCTAATTTCTAAACTCTAAACAATATCAAATGATCAAAATTCAAATGATCTAAACTGTTTAGGATTTTGAACATTAGGATTTTGGATTTGTTTCGGATTTCGGATTTCGGATTTCGGATTTCCCTTTCCTCTGCCTTGCCTCAAGAGCTCTTATCTCGTCTCTCAAATGGGCTGCCTCTTCATACTCTTCTTTCTTAATTGCTTCCTGAAGCTTTTTCTTTAGATCTTTAATCTCGTCCTTGGGGGTCTCCGCTGTTGCTGGAACCTTAGAGGGAACCTTTCCCTTATGAATAATGCTTCCATGTATCCTTCTGAGCATGGGCTCTAAACTCTCCTTAAACGTTTCATAGCATTGGCCGCAACCTATCTGAAATGTCTTTCTGAAATCGTTATAGCGTAAGCCACATCTGGGGCATTTAATCTCCTCTACTTCCGGAAGCTTGACCTTTTCTTCAGGGGGGGCGAAGAATTCAGTATGAAAGGAAGGGAAGTCAGAGAATATCTTAGAGAAAAGATCGGGAAAAGAGGGAAAGAGGGATTCCATCTCTTTTTTCATCTCGCCAGTAACTTCTTGAGCACATTTATCGCAGAGATGCATTACTGTGAACTCACCACCCACAATCTTTATTACTGGTACCGTGGCCTCTTCTTTGCCACATTTCTTACAAAGCATCTTTCCTCCTCGCTATCGCTCAGGGGAGTTTACAGTAACCAGCGAACAGTAACCAGTTAAAACGAATAAAAAATTTTGTTATTTTTATTTTTCGCTGCTAATTGTTAATTTTGCATTTTGCATTGAATTTTTTGCTCTTTTACTGTAAACTGTAAACTGGTTACTGGTTACTTCAATAAATGGGTGTTCCCTCTCTTTGGGTGAGTTTCTTAAACCCTTCTTTCAGTTTAAGAGTAATCTCCCCCGGCTTTCCATCCCCGATATCCTTGCCATCCACCTTAACCACCGGAATGACCTCTGCGGCCGTACCGGTCAGGAAGCATTCATCCGCCTCATACAGATCCTTAACGGTGAAGGGCAATTCATGTGCCTCAATCCCCAAAGATTCTGCTATCTTTAAGACCGCATCCCGGGTAATCCCTCTTAAGGCCTCCATCTCTGCAGGGGGAGTAATCACCTCTTTATTGTGACAGCGCGCCTCGCTTGCCCTGTCAATAAAGGCGCTGGCAGAACAAAGTTCTCCGCCTTTGGCGGAGGCGTCTTTATTTCTAACAATGAAAATGTTATCCGCAGTGGCCTCTGCCACATAGCCCTCAATATTGGTCATGATTCCCTCTTGGCAACCTCTTTTATTCACCTCAATGCGGGCCAGGATATTATTCAGATAATTCAGAGATTTTATCTCTGGATTCAGGGCTTCCTTAATATTCCTCTTTGTCTTGGTAACTATTACCTCCAATCCATTCTTATAGAACTCTTCAGGATAAAGAACTATCTTATCAGTAATGATGAAGATAGTTGGCTTAGGACACTTCCTGGGATCTAAACCCAGGTCCCCTATTCCCCTGGTGACTACCAATCTAATATAGGCATCCCTTAACTTATTGGCCCTCAAGGTCTTCAAGACCGCCTCTCTTATCTCTTCCTTCGGTAGAGGAATCTTTAGGGCGATAGCCTGGGCAGAATTATAGAGTCTATCCAGATGCTGCTCTAATCTGAAGACCTTACCATCATATGACCTTATCCCCTCAAATATCCCATCTCCATATAAGAGGCCATGGTCATAGACCGAGACCTTTGCCTCCTCCTTGGGAATCAGTTTTCCGTCAAAATAGATTAACACCGTTTTTTCCTCCCTTCAGTCGGAAAAGAAATTCCAAACATCAAAATACAAACAAAACCGAAACAGACGCATTGAATTTCTAATATCTAATATCCAATTTCTAACAAAATGTCCAATGTCTAAATATCTAATTTCTAAGAATCTTTTGACATTCTGACATTAGGCATTGAGAATTTTATTGGGAATTAGGAATTGGTAATTGGAAATTGAATTCAGCCGGGATTGACCTCTTTTTTGAGTCTTTCCGTTTCTTTTTCTACATAGCGGTTGATCTTCCGAAGGGCAAGATCGTCAGGAAAGACAAACTTAAGGCCTACAGAATAATCCGCTTCCTCTCCTACTTTGTGGCACCAGACAACCTGGGCGATGGTCTTGACCTTGTCCACTTCCCCCACTTCTGTGGGGAGGGCAATCTCTAAAGCCGCAATGGTCCCTTCCTTAACAGGATCCTTCCTCCTTATCCTTAGGCCCCCTCCTCCAACATCATAGGTAGAGGCCTCCCAGGTTCCCCCAGAGAAATCCAGGGGAAGCATGTATCTTACTGGAATGGGCTTTATTATTCTGGGGGCCTTTCTCCTGTTCGGTCCTTCATACTTCTTTCCCATAATCGCTTCCTCCCTTGCGACCGCCAAGGCCGCTAAATTAATTATAAAGGCCGCGAAGATTTTTTGCGTTCTTAGCGGTAATTTTGTGCTTTTGTGGCTACGACTGTGCCATCCACCAAGCGGACCATGCGCTTGGCCCTTCTGGCCAACTCCTCATTATGGGTAGCTAAGATGAGGGTCTTGCCCCTCTCCTTATTCAATTTCCAGAGAAGGCTATGTATCGCCTCGGCCGTCTTCCTATCCAGGTTTCCTGTTGGTTCATCGGCTATAATTACATCTGGCTCATTCACTAAAGCCCTTGCCAAAGCAACCCTCTGCTGTTCCCCTCCCGATAGCTCGCATGGCCTATGATCCAACCTCTTCCCCAGCCCCATCTCCTCCAATATCTCTCTCGCCCGTTTTCTGATATCTGATATCTGATATTTGATATCTGAATTTATGAGTCCCGGCATCATCACATTCTCTAAGGCAGTGAACTCACTCAAGAGATGGTGGAACTGGAAGAGGAAGCCAATCCTTCTATTTCTTAAAGTAGCAAGTTCTCCATCATTTAGGTTATAGATTTCCTCTTTGTCTAAAAAGACCTTTCCCTTCGTTGGTCTATCCAAAGCGCCCAGAAGGTGTAAAAGAGTGCTCTTGCCTACCCCGGAGGGACCAATAATGGATATAATCTCCCCCTCCTTTACTTTAAGATTCACTCCTTTTAAAACTGGGATGGCCTGACCATTCCGGTAGTAGGTCTTGTATAAATTTTCGGCTACAATAATATCATCCATTTTAGTGGCCTCTAAAGTAACCAGAATGATTAAATCCTAAATTCGAATTTCTAAATCCTAGACAAATTCTAAATTCAAATATCAAAATTCAAAACAATCTGTTTGTGTTTAGAACATTTGGATTTTGGTCATTTGATATTATTTCGGATTTCGTGCTTCGGATTTCGGATTTGGTGTTTGGTTAGGTTAACTGTTAACCTCTATTCATAGCGGATGGCCTCTACTGGATCCAGTCTCGCTCCCCGCCAGGCAGGGTAGAGAGTGGCTAATAGACTTATCCCGATAGTTGCTAAGATAATGAGGAGAATATCGCTTCCCTTCATAGAGATGGGAAGGATACTTATATAATAGATCTCTCCGCCTCCCGGTAATTTAACGAAATGGTACTTATCCTGCAGGAAAGAGATTAAAGAGCCGATGAATGTTCCCAGAAGGGTTCCCATAAGACCGATGATCAATCCCTCCAGGATGAAGATGGACATAATACTCTTACGTTGGGCGCCCATGGCCTTTAGTATGCCGATCTCCTTCGTCTTCCTGATGACCTTCATAATCAGGGCGCTGGCGATGTTGAAGGTAGCAACCAGGATGATGAGAACCAAGATAACGGTCATGGTAATCTTCTCCATCCTTAGAGCCGCAAAGAGGTTACTGTTGAGCTCCATCCAGTTCCTTACCCAGTAGGGATAGCCTAATTCCTTCTGGATTCCTTTATCCATCTTACCTGCCTGATGGATATTATCTATTTTCACCTGTAGCCCGGTAACTACCTCTCCCATCCCAAATAAACCCTGGGCGCTGTCCAAAGTTACATAGGCCAGGGTCGAGTCATACTCATACATCCCGGTAGCAAATATTCCAGTGACTTTAAAACTCTTGAACCTGGGCTTCATGCCTACCGGCATCGCTATTCCCCTGGGGGATATGACCCTCACCCATTCACCAACATCCGCTCCCAGACTCATGGCTAGTTCCTTGCCCAGAATGAGGCTGTTCGGGCCGAAATCCTTCAACCTCCCCTTTATGATATTCTCAGCGAGGGCGGTTACCTTAGCCTCTTTATCTATGTCTATTCCCCTTATCACAACCCCCAGAGAACTTGTAGAAGATCTTATCATTGCCTGGCCGAAGATGAAGGGAGCGGTGGCTAAGACATGGTTCATTCTCTCAACCCTTCTCCCCAATTCCTTATAGTTAGCCAAGCCTTCTGCACCCTCTTTCAGGATGACCAGATGGGCATTGGTCCCCACGATTTTATCCCTCAAGTCCTCATGGAAACCGTTCATTACAGATAGAGTAATGATTAGGGCAGCAACCCCTAAGGTCACCCCGGTGATGGAGATGAGGGTGATGACAGAAAGGAAGGGGCTTCCCCTTCCCCCTTTCAAATATCTCAGAGCAATGAATAAAGGATAACGCACTACTACTCCTAAAGTAATAAGTTGATAAATGAATAAGTTAATACGACAATAAGTAAATAAAGTTAATAAGTCATTGGGTTACGGGTTACGGGTCTCGGGTTACGAGTTAAAACCCGTCACTCGCAACTCGTTATTTCTTTTCCCCTGCTCCTTTTTCTTATTTACATATTCTCGTATTTTCGTATTTTCTTATTCTCTTATTCTCTACTGAACCGGCTAACTGGCAAACCGGCTAACCGGCTGACTATCTTACTCCCTTACTTTTTCGGGACGCATATGAGGAAATAAAATGACATCCCGGATGGAGAAAGAGTCGGTTAAAAGCATAACCAGTCTATCGATACCGATCCCCAGTCCAGCGCAAGGGGGCATACCATACTCCAGGGCCCTCAAAAAGTCCTCATCCATCAGGTGAGCCTCTTCAGAGCCTGCCCACCTTAGGGCCAGTTGCTCCTTCAGCCTCTCCCTCTGGAGAATAGGGTCATTCAACTCCGAATAGGCGTTGGCCAATTCCAGGGTTCCAATGAAGAGTTCAAACCTTTCTGCCAATTCAGGGTTATTCTTCTTCGCCTTTGCTAAGGGAGACAATTCTCTGGGATAGTCAGTAACGAACGTAGGTTGGATGAGTCGGGGTTCCACAAATTCCTTAAAAATGTGGTCTACCACCTGGGCATCAGTCAAGCCTGACTCCAGTTTTAACCCTAATCTTTTCGCTTCTTTCTTAATATCCTTGACCTTATCGATATCGAGTTGGGTATATTTTTTTATGGCGTTCTTTAGAGTCAATCTCCTCCAGGGGGCCTTCAGATCTATCTTCTTCCCCTGATACTCAATCTTCAGGGTCCCCAGGACCTCTTTGGCTATCTTGGCGATTACTTCGGTTGTCAATTCCATCAAGTCCTCATAGTCAGCGTATGCCTGGTATAATTCGAGCATAGTGAACTCTGGATTGTGCCTGGTGGAGATTCCCTCGTTCCTGAAGCTTCTGTTTATCTCATAGACCCTCTCCATCCCTCCTACAATTAATCTCTTCAAGTAAAGTTCCGGAGCAATCCTCAGGTATAGGTCTCGATGCAATGCTTTATGATGAGTAACGAAGGGTTTTGCTGCTGCACCTCCCGGGATGGGCTGCATCATGGGGGTCTCAATCTCCAGGAACCCCTTCTTATCTAAAAACTCTCTTATTAGAGATATAATCCGTGACCTTCTTAGAAAAGTTTCCTTCACCTCGGGGTTCATGATTAGGTCGACATATCTCTGCCTGAACCTCGTCTCCACGTCCCTCAGACCATGCCACTTCTCTGGCAGGGGTCTCAAAGACTTTGCCAAAAGGGTGAAGTCTTTGACCAGAACTGTTATCTCTCCGGTCCTGGTTTTAAAGATGGTGCCTTCTACCCCAATAAAGTCCCCGATGTCCAGACTCTTATAGAGGTCATACTTCTTCTCCCCCACAACATCGAACTTGGTATATGCTTGAATCTTACCACTGCCATCCATTATATGGGCAAATCCGCTCTTCCCATGGCCCCTCTTACTCATAATCCTTCCCGCTAAAGAGACCTGGGAGCCCTTTACTTCCTTCCCGGTCTTTAGCTTCTTATACTTCTCCAATATCTCTCTTGCCTTATGGGTGATCTTATACCTATGGGGATAAGGCTCTATCTTCTCTTCCCTCAGCCTTTTGAGTTTCTCATGCCTTACCTTAATGAGCTCTTCCATTCTCTCTTCCTTGTCCCGCTATAGCGGGATCCCGCTGCTTCTGCTACTCTGTATAGCATCTTGCGGGGCAACCGCCAAAGTGTAAAACAAGTTAGATTAGTATATTAAGTGGATTTAGGATATTAAGTAAATTTTAAATCCAACTAATCCAACTAATTTATCAGACTAACTATCTTCTTTGGCGTCCTCTGCGTCTATGGTTTTTCTCTGCGCTCTCTGCGGATATTCTGCGTCCTCTGCGTCTATAGTTTTTCTCTGCGCCTTTGCCTCTTCGGCGCTTCTGCGTCTATAGTTTTTCTCTGCGCCTTTGCCTCTTCGGCGCTTCTGCGTTTATAATTTGAATTTTCATCATATCACATATTACTTCTATATGTCAAATTTAACTTAAACTTACTTAAAT
>DRGV01000006.1 GCA_011049955.1 bacterium | reverse complement strand
TTACCCGGTTCATGGCGCAGGTAATCTTTGGTACTCATGAGATTCGCCTTAACTATCTTTAATTTCAGTTCTTTTATTTTCTTTTCATCTACCTCTACCTGGAAGGCCTTCTCTTCTTCATACTTCTTGGCAAGTTCTAAAGGAGAATAGCATGTGTGGCATCGTTGGCTATTTCGGCAAAAGAAGGGCAAAGACTATCCTTATTGATGGATTGAAGAGGTTGGAATATAGAGGATATGACTCTGCCGGGATTGCAATATTAGAAAGAAATAAGATCCGTCTCTATAAGAAGAAAGGAAAGATAAGCGTTCTGGAAGGTCTCTTGCTTGATAAGAAGTTCGAAGGCAATATAGGCCTGGGCCACACCAGATGGGCAACCCATGGAAAGCCCTCTGATAAGAATGCCCATCCCCACTTGGACTGTTCGGGAAACTTAGCCGTAGTTCATAACGGGATTATTGAGAACTATTTAATCTTAAAAAAGGAACTCATAAAGAAAGGTCATAAATTCAAATCGGAGACCGATACTGAGGTCATTGCCCATCTGATAGAGGAAAACTTCAAAGGAGACTTGGAAGAGGCAACGAGAGAGGCCCTGAAAAGAGTGGAGGGAGCTTATGCTATTGGGGTGATAAGCACCAAGGATCCGGAGAAGTTAGTTGCTGCCAGATATGGAAGCCCCTTAATCGTTGGCTTGGGGGAGGGAGAGTATTTCATTGCCAGTGATGTTCCCGCCATCCTGAACCATACCCGGGAGGTAATCTTCTTGGACGAGGGTCAACTGGCAACCCTCACTCCAGAAGGGGTGAAGGTCACTACTCTGGATAACAAAGAGGTAAAGAAGGCGGTAACCAGAATAGAGTGGGATGTCTCTCTTGCCCAGAAGAGTGGCTATAAGCACTTCATGCTCAAGGAGATTTATGAACAGCCACAGGCCATTATTGATACCATACGGGGAAGAATAGCCAAGGATGAAAGAAAAGTTCTTTTACAGGAGATCGGCCTCTCTTCTCAAGAGATAGAGAAGATAAAGAGGCTCTTCATTATTGCCTGCGGAACCTCCTATCACGCAGCATTAATAGGAAAGTTCTTGATTGAGAATAAGGTAGGCCTACCGGTAGAGGTAGATATCGCCTCTGAGTTCAGATATAGAAATCCCATCATCGATTCTAATACCCTGGTTCTGGTCATCACTCAATCCGGGGAGACAGCGGATACTTTGGCAGCCCTTCACTTAGCAAAGGAGAAGAAGGCCAAGACCCTGGCCATCACCAATGTGGTCGGCTCTACCGCCAGCCGAGAAGCGGATGGTGTCCTCTATACCTATGCCGGACCGGAGATCGGGGTAGCCTCCACTAAGGCCTTCATTGCTCAACTTACTCTCCTTTATCTCTTCACTATCTATCTGGGAAGCATAAGAGGAACCATTCCAAAAGAAGAGGCTAAAGAGATGCTTAAGGCTTTAAAGAACCTTCCCGGAGCAGTAAAGAAGATATTGGAAAATACCAAAGGGATTTTATCCTGTGCCCGGAAATATTTTCACAAAAGGGACTTTCTCTATATAGGAAGGGGAATTAATTATCCCATAGCCTTAGAAGGAGCACTGAAACTTAAAGAGATCTCCTATATCCATGCTGAGGGATATCCGGCGGGAGAGATGAAACACGGCCCCATTGCGCTAATCGATGGAGATATGCCCATTGTAGCCATCGCTACTCAGGGCTCGGTCTATAAGAAAGTGCTCTCCAATATTGAGGAGATTAAGGCCAGGGAAGGAATAGTCATTGCTTTGGCAACAGAAGGAGATAAGGAGATAGCCAAGAAGTGTAATGAGATCATCTATCTCCCCCGGGTTAGAGAAGACCTTACGCCCCTCTTGACTGTCATTCCTCTGCAACTTTTGGCCTATCATATCGCCGCTAAAAGAGGTTGCGACATTGACCAACCCAGAAACTTAGCCAAGAGTGTAACTGTAGAATAAACTTTAGTTTTTTCTTAACAAATAGCAATTATTCAATTAAAGTCTATCTTTTTAAGATAGGCTTTTTATTTGCCCCGTTAGAGATCCTTACCAAAGGTAAGGCACCCCGCACCTTTTTGCTGCGGAGTGTTTCTTCGAAATGGAAAGATGCGGGGTTATCTCTAACGGGGTTTGCCTTCTGTAAGAAAATATAGTATACTATTAATATAATGAAAGTAGTTACTAAGAAAAGTAACAAGTAACAGTGAGCAAGTAACAATTGTTCAATGTTCAATGTTCATTGTAAATTCGCGACCAGAAGGAGCGCATGAGGAAAATGAGATGATTAAGGGTGTGGGAATAGACCTTGTTAAAATAGAGAGAATTAAAAAAGCCATTAACAATAACGGTAAATTCTTGGAAAGGGTCTTTACTAAAAAAGAGATTATCCGGGGAGAGAAGAAGAAGAATAGATACCAGTTCTATGGAGCTCTCTTTGCCACCAAGGAGGCGGTGATGAAGGCCCTGGGAACGGGATGGAGAAAAGGGGTAAGATGGAGAGATATTCAGATTATTCATAATAATGATGGAAAGCCAGAGGTTAGATTGGTAGGAAAGACTAAAGAGATAGCTAAGAAGTTAGGGATAAACGAAGTCCTGGTATCCATGTCCCATACAAAAGAGTATGCTGTTGCCCAAGCCATCGCTATCAAGCACGGATTAGCACGGATAAATAACGGATGAGCACGGATTAAATCGGTGCTAATCAGTGTAGTAAAATCAGTGCTAATCAGTGCATCAACTGAAAGGAGAGTGGATGAAAGTTGTTACTGCAGAAGAGATGAGAGAGATTGACAGGAAGACCATTGCTTCTGGGGTCCCTTCTATAGAGCTTATGGAGAATGCCGGAAGAGCAGTAACAAAAGCAATTAAATCTCATTATAGACCTTTGAGGGGCAAAGAAATCTCTATCTTCTGTGGCAAGGGAAATAACGGTGGAGATGGACTGGTAATCGCTCACCTTTTAGGAAGAGAAAAAGCAAGGGTAGAGGTATTCTTATTAACAAAGAAAGAAAAACTTAAGAAAGACCCGAAGAAAAATTTGAAAAAGGCTTTAAAGCAGGGAATAAAAGTTACAGAGGTAGATACTTTTCAAAAGTTAGAGAGATTTGAACAAGAAATCAAAAAATCAGATTTAATTGTTGATGCTGTTCTGGGAACAGGGATAAAGGGAGCGCCTAAATGGTTAGAAGCGAAGGCCATTAAGCTTATCAATTCCCTGAGGAAGCCTGTTGTCTCTGTGGACATTCCCTCTGGAGTGGAGGGAAGCACAGGCAAGGTCTCTGGTGAAGCAATAAGAGCAAATTTAACCATAACCTTCGGTCTTCCCAAGATTGGATTGGTCATCC
>DRGV01000005.1 GCA_011049955.1 bacterium | reverse complement strand
ATATCCGCCCCCCTTCTCTTTACTGGGAAGGCGCACACTCTTTTAAAAAGATTACCAACGAAGAAGTATTTAAATATTCCAGCAACCGCCATGTAATGGAGCCTCCTGGGAGAGGAAACGCCCACCAGCGGAGGATCTAAGAAGCTTAAGTGGTTGGAGGCAATGATGAGCGCTCCCTTCTTCGGTATATTCTTCCTTCCTCTAACCTCTAATCTGAAAAGAAACTTGAAGAACCACCATCCTACAGAATGAATAATGGAATAGAGAATCCACTTTTTTTTCCCCCTCCCAATCTCTCTTAAAACCACTTCTATGCCTTCTTCAATGGTAAGATCTGTGGTATCGATCCTGATGGCATCAACTGCTTTCTTTAAAGGACTCGCCCTCCTCGTCATATCTGCCAGGTCTCTTTCTCTCGTCTCCTTCAAGACTTTAGAGAAAACAGCCCGGTAACCCTTCTCTTGAAATTCCTTACACTTCCTCTTTGTCCTTTCCTCTAAAGAGGCGTCTATGTAGAACTTCTTATCTGCTTCAGGAAGGACTACGGTTCCGATGTCCCTTCCTTCTACCACAACCCCACCCTTCCTTGCCATGCTTCTCTGAAACTTGAGAAACTCCTCTCTTACCCCCTTTATTCTTCCTACTCTGGCTACCTTCTCATCTACCTCGGGGGTCTTTATCTTCTCTGAGATATCCTCGCCTTTTAGAAAGATGTGCCATTCCCCGTCTAATTCTTTAATCGCTATCTTTAATTTAGAGGCCAATCCTATCAGGGTCTCTTCATCTTTGAAGTCAATTCCCTTCCGAAGCGCCTCATAGGTGAGGGTGCGATAGAGGAGACCACTCTCTAAATAGGAGTAACCCAATCTTTTGGCTACTAATTTTGCCAAGGTGCTCTTTCCGGCACCTGCTGGGCCATCAATGGCAATAGTTAATTTACGAGCCATCTATCTCCTTCAGGCTTCAGGTCACAGGCTGCAGGCCACAAGCCACGGGCTGAAAAAACTTGGAGCTTGTAGCATGTAGCTTGAAGCGCGATTACTCTACTACTTTTAGTCTATCCAGGGTCTCTTCAAATTCTGGAAAGGAAGTCTTGATGCAATCGGTACCAGAGACCACTGTTTCTCCTTGAGCAATCAATCCCCCAATGATTAAGGCTATGGCCATCCGATGATCAGCGAAGCTATCTAACCTTCCCCCCCTTAATTCAGTCGGTCCCTGAATAACTAAACCATCCTCTTTTTCTTCAACCCTTGCTCCCATTATTGAGAGGTTGGTTACCAAAGCCCTGATTCTGTCCGTCTCCTTTACTCTCAACTCTCGGGCATCCTTTATTACTGTCTTTCCTTCTGCCTTGGTAGCAGCAAGGGCTAAAATGGGAAGCTCATCGATGACCCTGGGAATTATCTCCCCACTGATGGTTATTCCCCTTAAGTTACTTCCCTTGACTATGATATCTCCCAGGGGCTCGTTATTCTCTTCTCTCAGATTCTCTATCTCTATTTTCGCCCCCATTCTCTTCAAGATATCGATTACTCCCGTGCGTGTGGGATTGAGGCCTACTCCGGAGAGTTTAATATGAGAGCCGGGCAAAAGAATAGCGCCTACCATGAAGAAGGAGGCGCTTGAGATATCCCCAGGGATATTAATCGGCTTGGCGGCCAATTCCTTTCCTCCCATTATATTTGATGTTAAATCCCGGACCTCTATATCCGCTTCTAGGTACTTAAGCATTCTTTCTGTATGATCCCTTGATCTTGCGGGCTCTGTAACTTCTGTCTTCCCTGAAGCATAGAGACCAGCCAGAAGAATGGCCGATTTTACCTGGGCGCTGGAGATAGAAGTTCGGTAGGAGATAGCCTTTAACCTTTTTCCCTCTATCTTGAGAGGAGCAAATCTTCCTTCTATCTTCGCCCCCATTTTCTCCAGGGGCTCGACTACCCGATCCATGGGCCTCTTCCTCAAGGATTCGTCCCCGGTAATAGTGGAGCTAAAGTCTTGTGCCGCTAAAATACCGGAGAGAAGGCGCATGGTAGTGCCTGAGTTCCCGCAGTCTATAATATCCTTTGGTTGGGATAAACCCCTTAATCCCTTTCCCGGAATGGTGAGAGAATCGCTTCCCACCCCCTTTATCTCAATCCCCATAGATTGGAAGACGCGGGCGGTATTGAGGACATCCTCTCCCCTTGAGATCCCGGAGACTAAAGTTTTTCCTCTTGCTAAGGAAGCAAGTATAATGGCCCGGTGGGAGATGGACTTATCTCCCGGGAGGGTGATCTCACCCCTTAAATGTCTAATGGGCCTAATCCTGATTTCGCTCACAATTTATCTCTTGTCTCTTTTGCTTTCTCAAACTTGTGGAGGAGCTTATCTCCCTCCTCTCTGAAAAGGACCTCTTCCATTTCAGAGAGGATCTCCTTGAATCTTTTGATTGCTTTAGAGATCTCCTCTCTATTGGCGAAAGAGATCTCCTTCCACATACTGGGGGGGCCGGCGGCGATGCGCGTGGTATCCCGAAAACCTTCCCCCATAAGAGAGAGGACCCTCTCCTCTTCTTGCGCCAATTCCCCAATGAGATTGGTGAGGGAGGCAGCTAAGATATGGGGGAGGTGACTGGTAAAGGCTACCAGTCTATCATGTATTTCCCAATCCAGGTGGAGAACTTTGGCTCCCAGGTCCTGCCACATACTCTTTACTAAGGCGAGTGCCTTCTCATCCGTCTTCTCTACTGGGGTTAAGACAACCGTAGCTCCCCTAAAGAGATCGGCTCTCGCTGCTTGAGGCCCTCTCTTCTCACTCCCTGCTAAGGGATGACCACCGATAAAGAAAGGACTAGTTATGCTCTCAAGGATGGGCCCCTTCACGCTCCCCACGTCAGTCACCACACATCCCTTCTTCAGATGGGGAAGGATCTTCCTAAAGGTCTCTACCGTGAGCTCCAGGGGGGTGGCAATCACCACCAGGTCAGCATCCTTTACGCCAGAGGTTAGATCAGTAGTTATCTCGTCCACCTCTCTTCTTTCCTGGGCAATCTTCAAGGATTCCTTTCTTCTTCCCACGCCAATTATCTTTTTAGCAATCTTCTTCTCTTTGAGCGCCAACCCTAAAGAACCACCGATGAGACCCACTCCGACAATGGTAACCCTATCTAACTTGTTCATGTTCTTCCTCTATGCCTCAAAAATACTAAATCCTAAACAACTTTCCTAAATTTCTAATTACTAATATCCAATTCCTAACAAAATGTCCAATTCTTAAATGTCTAATTTTCAACAAAACATTTCACACTTGGTTAAAGGGTTAGGGTTAGGTTGTTGGTTTGTTAGGTTAGGTAGTTGGTCTTTTCAAAAAACACCTAGCTCTTACCCAACTACTAAACTCACTACCTTACCTTAACCCAACTACCTTTCCCTCATTGGAAATTAGAAATTGGTAATTGAGATTTGCTTTTTTAGATGTTCCTTCCTACGGCCTCTGCTACCCTTCCCAGTTCCTTCATTAACTTCTCAAAGTCCTTAGGCAATAGGCTTTGGGCACCATCAGAGAGAGCTTCTTCAGGATGGGTGTGGACCTCGATGAGCAGGCCATCTGCCCCAGCCGCTACTGCCGCCTTTGATATGGGAGCGATGAGGGATCTTCTTCCCGTGGCATGGGAGGGATCGACGATAATAGGTAAGTGGCTCAATTCTTCCACTAAACCGATGGCACTGATATCTACCGTATTCCGGGTAGCATCTTCAAAGGTCCTTATCCCCCGCTCACATAAAATCACTTCTTTATTTCCACTGGATAAAATGTACTCGGCACTCATGAAAAGTTCCGTCAAGGTAGCAGAAATTCCTCTCTTTAAAAGAACGGGTTTCTTATATTTCCCCACCTCTTTTAAAAGGTTGAAGTTCTGCATATTCCTTGCTCCGATCTGGATGATGTCTGCATATTCTGCTACCAGTTCCACATCCCGGGTATCCATGACCTCAGTGAGGATAGCCAGGCCGGTCTCCGCTTTCGCCGCTTTCAAGTATTCTAATCCTTTCTTCCCCAATCCCTGAAAGGAGTAAGGGGAAGTCCGAGGTTTGAAGGCCCCACCCCGTAAGATCGTTGCTCCCGCCGCCTTTACTTTCTTGGCGATGGAGATTAAAAGTTTCTTTTCTTCAACTGCGCAGGGACCAGCAATAACCACCACCTTCTTTCCCCCTATCCTCACCTTTCCCTTAATCGGGATGATGGTATCTTCTTCCTTGAATTCCCGGGAAACAAGTTTATAGGGCTTGGAAATGGGGGTTATAGATTCCACTACTGGTGAGGCCTCAAATATTTCCCGAGCCCGGATAGCATTGACTCCGATGACCCCGATGATTATTCTCTCCCTTCCCCGAGAGATATGAGCAGAGAATCCCAGTTGCTTTATTTTGGAGACTACCTTATCTATTTCCTTCTTCTTGGTTCCCGGTCTAAGAGTAAGAATCATCTTCTACCTCCTCACATAATATGCTCTTCTGTAACGGGCTTAAATTCCAAGCATCAAATTATCCCGAAGGGATCACTTCGGAATAAACAATATACAATGACCAAAATCATCCAGCCTCCGAAGTAGAAGTTCTACTTCTACGGAGGACGGGCAATGACCGAAACGGTTTGTTTTAAACATTTGGTAATTGGAATTTGTAATTTGTTTGTGATTTGTGATTTGGAATTTGGGATTTTTCATATTACCGCATCACTTCTAATGCCTTCCTCAACGCCTGAATGAACTTCTTATTCTCTTCTTCTCTTCCAATGGTTACCCTTATATAATTATTCAGCCCCCAGGCACTCATCTCCCTTATGATAATTCCCTTTATCAACAACTCGCGACAGATTTTCTCTCCGCTCCTTCTTGTCCCGCTACAGGCGGGGCTTAGATTTATGAGAATGAAGTTGGTCTGAGTGGGAATGTATTCCAGACCCAGACTTTCGAAGGCAGCATAGAGAAATCTCTTTCCCTCGCGATTCATCCTTCTTGTCTTCTTCACTTGTTCTTTATCCTTAAGACTTGCTAAGGCAGCTGCCTGGGCCAGGGAATTGACATTGAAGGGGAGGCGTACTTTAGAGAGGAGGTCGATTACCTCTTCTCGGGCAATGCCATAGCCAATCCTCAGACCCGCCAGGCCATAGATCTTGGCAAAGGTGCGCAGGATGATGATGTTTTTATACTCTTTCAATAACCCAATGCTATTAGGAAAATCCCTTCTCTCCACATAGTCTTTGTAGGCCTCATCGAGCACCACAATAATTCTCTCAGGCACTCTCTTCAAAAATGCTCTAATCTCTTCCTCACTGACCATAGTTCCTGTAGGATTGTTTGGATTGCAGACGAAGATGATCTTTGTCTTTCTGGTAATGGCCATTACTATTCCCTTCAGGTCGTAGGTATAATCTTTAAGGGAAATAGGAACTGGTTTTCCACCCATGATCTTAGTTACTATCTCATAAATAAGGAAGGAGGGATGACCATAGATTACTTCCTCTCCAGGGTTTAGGAAAGTCTTGGGAATCAGTTCCATGATCTCATCCGAACCATTGCCCATGATGAGGTTCTCCATCTTTACTTTCAATCTCTTGGCCAATTCTTTTTTCAGGTAGAAACAGGAGTCTTCAGGATAGAGATATATCTTGGGCAAGTAATCTCTCAGAGCTTTTATGGTTCGGGAAGAAGGACCCAGGGTATTCTCATTTGAGGCCAGTTTAATAATCTCCCTTAGGCCTAACTCTCTCTTCACTTCCTCTATCGGTTTCCCCGGCTTATAAGGCTTTATCTCTAAGATAGACTTACGTGCCAATCTCTTCATACTATCTTACTCCTTAAAGGTTGCAATCAATTAAAAAGTTAAAAGTAAAAAGTAAACGTGTTTTTTCAATAGTGATAATTTTTCATTTTTCATTTTTTATTTTTCATTGATCTTCTGCCCTTTCACCGTTTCCCCGTTTCCCCGTTTCCCCGTTTCCCCCTTTCTCCCCTTCTCACTTTCCCATCTGCTCACTTTCTCACTTTCCCGCTGTCTCCGATTCCCCGATTCCCCGATTCTCCGTTTCCCTTGTCCCACTATCGGGCTACCGGATAGGCGCCCAGAATCTTTAGGAAGAGACACCCTTTCTCTAATTCCTTCAAGGCCTTCTTTACTTTCTTATCCTCAATGTGCCCCTGAAAATCAACAAAGAAGATGTACTCCCAGGCCTTCTTTTTCGAGGGCCGGGATTCTATCTTAGTTAAGTTAATCTTTTCTTTGGCAAAGGAGCGAAGCATATCATATAAGGCCCCCGGCCTATCTTTAATGGAAAACATGATGGAGGCCTTGTCCTTTCCCGTTCTCTTGCTAATGGTCTTACCGATGACTAAGAAGCGGGTGACATTCTCCTTAGTATCTTCGATGTGGGAGGCGACTATCCTTAGATTATATAATTTGGCTGCTAACTCCGAAGCAATGGCGCTAGCATTCTTTTCCTTAGTCGCTCGAGCCGCCGCCCGGGCGGTAGAGGAGACCTCAATTATCCTGGCATTGGGCAGGTTGTTTTCCACCCAGTTCCTCGATTGGGCGATGGCTTGGGAGTGAGAATAGATCTTCTTGATATCCTTAAGGCTTCCTTTTGAGAGTAGGTTATGAGAAATCTCTAAGAGGATTTCAGAGACAATCTTTAAGTCAGAATCGATGAACATATCCAGGGTATAGTTAATTACCCCCTCTGTTGAGTTTTCAATGGGAACTACCCCGTAGTCCGCCCTTCCCCTTTCTACTTCACTGAAGACATCGGCGATGGATTTTACTGGAAGATAAGAGGGAGAGGAACCGAACTTTTGCATACTTGCTAAATGAGTGAAGGTGGCCTCTGGTCCAAGATAGGCGATTCCCAGAGGTTTTTCTAAGGAAAGGTTGCCCGATATAATCTCCCGATATACTTCCTCTAAGGCCTTATTGGGAAAGGGCCCTTTATTTTTTTTCTTCAATCTCTTATAGATCTGCTCCTCCCGATGGGGAAGATAGTATTCCATCCCTTTCCCCTTCTTCACCTGGGCAATCTCCAAGCTAGTCCTTGCCCTTTTATTAAGAAGTTCTAATATCTGGCCGTCGACCTCATCAATTCTCTTCCTTAGGTTCTTCAGTTTCATCACTTACTTCCTCCTTTGCAACCGCTAAAGCGCCAAGGGCCCGCGAAGAACGCAAAGATTTTTGCGTCTTTTGCGAAGTTTTTGCGCTTTTGCGGTTCGGAATCATCTCCTTCACTTCCTTAACGCTTGGTAATTCGCTTACATCCTTCAGCCCAAAGTACTTCAAGAAATCATCCGTAATCCCGTATAAGAGCGGTCGGCCAATAACCTTCTTCTTTCCCAGTATCTTAATCAGGTTCTTTTCCAGCAAAGTATAGAGCACTCCGCTAACATCCACTCCTCGAATGGATTCAATCTCTGCCCTAATGACAGGCTGGTTGTAAGCCACCATAGCCAAGGTCTCTAAAGCTGCTTGGGAGAGTTTGGTGGGTCTCGTCCTGTGTAATTTTTCTATCCAGGGAGCATAGTCTGGAGAGGTAAAGATCTGGTAGCCTCCAGCCACTTCCCGTATCTCTAAATTCCTTTTTTCTTGATATTCCTTTCTTAACTCCCCTAAGGCCTTTTTTATGGATTCTTTATCTACCCCCTCCAGGACTTCAGTCAGACTCTTTTCAGTAAGTGGTTCGTGGGAGGTAAAGAGCAGGACCTCGATGATTAATTTAATCTTCTCTCTCTCCATAGACGCTAATTTCCTTGTTATAAAGGGTTAAGGGGGGTAAGAGGGTTAAACGGAGTACGAGGGTAAATTCCTTAACCCCCTTCCCTTCTTTACTATACATTTGCGATTTAAGCGGGGCATCTATATATGGCGATTTCGTCGAAGAGTTTTGGTTGATGAATACGCACCCTTCGTTGCTTTATGAGTTCCAAGAGGGCTAAGAAGGTAACGATGAGTTCTCCCTTAGATAGACATTCTTTGAAGAGTAAAGAGAAACTAATCTTATCTTTCTTCTCCAGTCTCTTAAGAATCTGGTCAACTTTTTCCTCTAAGGTGAATTTAAAAGGTTCAATCTCCCTTACAATCTCGGGAGCCCTCTCCTTTAATACATTGCGAAAGGCGGTCAAGAGATCAAAGAGGCTGGCTTCAAAGATCGGCTGGGAAGGAGGAATTTCAGTTGGTGGTCGGGTGAAGAGTTTGGATTGTGCCTCTTCCAATTCTTTAAAAGTCTTTGCCCTTTCCTTATACATCTCGTATTCTAAGAGCTGCTCTATTAATTCTGAGCGAGGATCCTCAATATCCTCTTCTATTCCTGCCTCTTCTTGGGGAAGGAGCATGTGAGACTTTATTTTTATTAATGTTGAGGCCATGACCAAGAATTCACCTATTACATCTAAGTCCAGTAGTTTCATCATATTGATGTATTCTAAATATTCTCCCGCAATCTGGGCGATGGGGATGTCCCAGATGTCCACCTCATCCTTCTTTATTAGATAAAGGAGCAAATCCAGGGGCCCTTCATAGGCCTCTAACTTAACATGATATGCCACTTTGCTCTCCTATGAGGTGAGATAAAGTAAAAAGTAACAAGTAAAAAGTAAAAATTGAAAAACAGTTGACCGATTTCCGTCTTCTACTAATCACCAATAGCCGATTACCGACTATTGACTATAGACTTTCCTATATGCCCATTACCCTCTTTACTTCTTCTAAGGTTTGCTTGGCGATGCTACTCGCCTTTTTCCTTCCCTCTTTCAGAATCTTATCGATTTTCTCTGGGTTTTCTAAAAGTTCTTTCCGCTTTCTATGGAAATCAGAGAGGGCGCTCGCCAAGGTATTGGCTAAGTTCCTCTTACATTCCCTACAACCTATCTGGGCCTTCTTACATCTTGCTTCCACATCTTTCACATTTTTTCGGTTATAGATTTGATGGAAGTTGAAGATGGTACAGATATCAGGATGACCCTTATCCTTCAAGGTCTTTCTCGCCGGGTCAGTAATCGCTTCCTCTATCTTTTCTTTGATTACTTCATCGCTGTCAGAGAGATAGATGCAGTTGTTATAACTCTTGCTCATCTTCCTTCCGTCTATTCCAGGGAACCGGGGAACCTTAGTCAATTTCGCCTGGGGAATGGGAAAGATATCTTTGTATAAGTGGTTGAACCTTCGAGCAATCTCCCGGGTCAGTTCCAGATGGGGCAACTGATCCTCTCCCACTGGAACCACCTCTGCCTTATAGATTAAGATATCCGCTGCCTGGAGGACGGGATAGCCCAGGAAGCCATAGGTTCTGAGGTCTTTCCCTTTAATCTCTTTTAACTGTTCTTTATATGTAGGACACCTCTCCAGCCAGGGAATGGGGGTGAACATGGATAAGAGGAGATATAATTCAGAATGCTCCGGGATCTGGGACTGGATGAAGATAGTAGACTTTTTGGGATCGATGCCACTGGCCAGCCAGTCAATAACCATCTCTCTAATGTTTCTTTTTATCTCTCTGGTATCCGCATAATCCGTGGTTAGGGCATGGAGATCGGCCACCATATAGAAGCACTCATACTTTTCTTGTAAATTTTTCCAGTTTGTTAAAGCACCTAAAAGATTCCCCAAGTGAAGCCTGCCAGTAGGTCTCATGCCGCTCAATATCCTCATATTCCCAAACCTCTTCTTAGACCCTCTATTTTATTTAAAAAACGGAAGATAAATCCCTAAAAGTTTACATATGTCTATTATCAGTTTAAAGAGAGATCCAAGCAACCCAGGCAAAACCAATAGAGCCCCAATAATAATAAAGATTCCATATGGTTCTAACCTACTGTAGTTATAAGCCATCCGGGGAGGAAGGACCCCCATAACAATACGTGAACCATCCAATGGTGGAATGGGAATCAGATTGAAGGTAGCCAAGATGAGATTGATAAAGGCTCCAAACCCTATTATCTGACCAAGAAGCGAATAAGGGGATACCTTCGCTACCTTTAATATCATAACAGCGAAGAGGACCAGAAGAATATTGGAGAGGGGTCCGGCTGCCCCCACCTTCATCATATCCTCTTTGGGATTGCGCAGGTTTCTGAAATTAACTGGTACCGGCTTAGCCCAGCCAAAGATAATTACTGGAATACCTTTTAAGTTCAGCCAGAATAATATAGCTGGCAAAAGTAATGTTCCTATGGGATCGATATGAGGTAAGGGGTTCAAGGTAAGCCTTCCTGAAAGCCGCGCCGTAGGATCTCCATACCTCTCCGCTACCCAACCATGAGCACATTCATGAATAATGACAGAGAAGAGAATAATCGTCAGAACAATAAGGAAAATCAAATTATTTCCCTCCTAACGTAACAACTAATCTCTTAGCCATAGCCCACTCCTCTTTTTTGTTTTTAACCTTTCCATCCAATCTGGCCTCGAAAATCCTATCCAATACTTTTTTAAACTGCGGGCTAGGTGCTAGGCCCAGTTCTTTTAAATCCTCTCCCGTTATCTTTATCCTCACTTTTTTTAAGGTTGTCAGATAAAGGTTCACCCTCTTTCTTAAACGATGACTCTTACT
>DRGV01000004.1 GCA_011049955.1 bacterium | reverse complement strand
TCTCTGTAGTTCCAGCGAAGAGAGGATTTAAAGCGGGAATAGGTGGCCTGTCGATTAGATTCCCTATAGTCTGTAATCCCACACCACAGGCCATGATTAAAAGAGAATCACTATTCTTTAAAGCAGGAAGGGAAGAAAGGTCTTTCTTCACAATGCGCTCATCACAAGGGGGATCGAGAACGATGGTACCAGTAATCTTCTTACCCTCTTTCTTTAGTTCCCTTTTCATTTCCTTTACCTCATCCTTTCCCCCGGTCTGGCACTTTGTGGCGCAGGCAGCACAACCTACGATGAATATCCTTTTTCTATCCGTTAGCATCTCTAAAATCTCTTCTCTCGGTTTCTGTTCACTAATAATCACTGCTTACCTCCCCGGATTAGGACGGAACTTTAAAATCACAAGCACCAAATCACAAATCACAGACAATATACAATGACCAAATGACCGAAATTACAAACATGGGTTTTGGATATTGGAATTTTGGTAATTGGGATTTGTTTGGAATTTGGAATTTGTGTATTGGAATTTGCTATTTTCTACTCACCCTTGCTTTTATCAGTTCTTTTGCTTTCTTTACTGCTTCGATGGCGTCCTTGGCATAGGTCGCTCCGATTCTTTTGGCATACTGATTAGTTACTACTGCACCTCCCACCAAAGTGGGAATATCTATCCTGCGGCGTTTTAGTTCGTCACCTATCTCTTTCATCCGACCCATAGTGGTGGTCATCAGGGCAGAGAGACCGATTAGATCTGCTTTCTGAGAGAGGGCCTCCTGGAGAATTTTTTCTCTTTTGACATCCTTTCCTAAGTCAATTACCTGAAAGCCATGATTAGAGAGGAGCAGGGAGACGATATTCTTTCCGATATCGTGAATGTCTCCCTCTACCGTAGCCATGACTATCTTCCCTTGGACAGAGAGAGTCTCTCTCTTCATTTCTTTACTTAATCTCTTGCAGGCTAATTTCATTACCTCTGCGGAAGATATGAGCTGAGGCAAAAAATAGATTCCTTCATTATATCTTTCCCCTACCAGAGTAATGGCTGGGATCAGGATTTCATCTACAATACCTAAGGGCTTTAAATCTTCCTTTAGCATCTCTTCAATGAGTTCTAAGATTCCCTCCCTATCACCATCGATGATGGCTTCCTTAAGCTGGGCCCTAATATCCACCCCTTTTGGTCTAATCTCCTGCTCAACCACTCTTCTCTGAGTTCTGATATACTCTTTTGCCCCTCTATCCTCGCCCTTCAAAACTTTCATTGCTAAGGAAGAACTCTTTAACTTGACATCCCTGGGATTTATGATGGCGGCATCCAGACCATATCTCTTCGCCAGATGATAAAAAGTAGCATTCAATAAAGGCCTATTGGGAAGGCCAAAGGAGATGTTGCTTATTCCTAAAATGGTCTTTACTCCCAATCCCTTCTTTATCAACCTCAGGGCCTCTAAAGATTCCAATACCTGATCCTGCTGACTGGCTACTGTCAAAGTAAGGGTATCAATGAAGATGTCCTCTTTAGAAATCCCGATTTTTACTGCTCTATTAATAATCTTCTTAGCAATCTGAAGTCTCTTCTGAACAGTCTTCGGTATTCCCTTTTCATCTAAGGTCAATCCAATAATCGCTGCACCAAATCTCTTAGCCAGGGGTAATATAACTTTCAAAGATTCCTCTTTACCATTTACAGAATTGATGAGCGCCTTTCCTCCAATTACCTTCAAGGCCTTCTCAATCGCCTCTGGATTGGGACTATCAATGGAGAGGGGTAGATCAACCATCTTTTCTATGACCAGGACTGCTTTTTTTATAGTCCTTGCTTCGTCTATTCCTTCTCCAATGACATTTATATCTAAGATTCTGGCTCCTTCCTCTTCCTGCTTCCTGGCCTCCTCTCTTATTAAAGAAAACCTATCATTCCTTAACTCTTCCTGCAAGGCCTTCTTTCCCGTGGGATTTATCCTTTCCCCGATAATAATTGGTCTCTTACTAAGGGATACTGCCTTTGTTCTCGATGCCAGATGAGTCATTGACTTTACTTTTTTCTTCTCAGGTCTTTTATCCTTTACTTTGCTGACAATGGCCTTAATATGCTCTGGGCCGCTTCCGCAACAACTGCCTACGATATTTACTCCGAGATTAACAAACCTTAATGCATATTTTGCCATATAATCTGGAGAGGCGGAATAAACGGTCTTTCCTTTGACCATTCGCGGAAGCCCGGCATTGGGCTGAACCATGAGAAGGAGATTGGTTGCCGAAGCGAACTCCCTCATTACTTTCATTAATCCCTTGGGCCCCAGGCTACAGTTTGCCCCTAAGACATCGGGCCTTAAGGGTTCTAAAATAGTGGCGGCTATCAAAGGATCACTTCCCGTAACCATCCTCCCCTCGCTAGTAAAAGTAAGGGAACAGATTACAGGAAGATTACAACTCTCTTTAGCGGCTAAGAGGGCGATCTTCGCCTCCTGGATATCAAGCATAGTCTCTAAAATAATTATGTCTGCTCCTGCCTTAGCAAGGACCTCTATTTGTTCTTGATAGACATCATAGAATTGGTCAAAGGTAAACGCACCTAAAGGC
>DRGV01000003.1 GCA_011049955.1 bacterium | reverse complement strand
TAGTAATGGAGGGGGAGAAGTACGTTCTTCTCACAGATATTTTAGGGGTTGAGGATGCCCTGGGGGATATGGATTTCAAGGTTGCTGGAACGAGGGAAGGGATTACCGCCCTTCACTTGGATATCAAAACCTCGGGAGTCACCACTTCTTTAATAGGGGAGGCCTTGGAGCGGGCAAAGAAAACCCGCCTTTTCATCCTGGACAAGATGAGCCAAGCTATTTCTCAACCGAGGGAGGGAATTTCGAGTTATGCACCACATATCCTGGTCACTTATGTGAAGCAGGACAAGATTGGAGCGGTCATTGGCCCCCGGGGAAAGACGATAAAGGGGATCATTGAGGAAACCGGCGCCGAGGTGAATGTCGATGACGATGGAAAGGTATCCGTTTCTTCTCCCGATAAGGCCAAGGCCGGAGCCGCACTGGAAATGGTTAAGCGCATTACAGAGGAGGTTGTGGTAGGAAAAATATATAAGGGAAAGGTAGCCAGGATTATGAATTTTGGGGCCTTTGTCGAGATCCTTCCCGGGAAGCAAGGCCTGATCCATGTTTCCCAGTTAGCAGAGGGCTTTGTCAAGAATGTGAGCGATGTCTTAAAGGAAGGTCAGGAGGTGGAAGTAAAGGTCATTGAGATCGATGACCAGAAAAGGATTAATCTCTCCCGCAAGGCAGTCCTGCAAGAGAAAGCGAAGAAGCCGGAAGCATAGAAGGTAAAGTTGTAAATTCCAAATCACAAATTACAAATCCCAAACAAATTCCAATTACCGAATGACCAAATGTCCAAAACTTTTTATGTTTAGGTCATTGTAATTTTGGTCATTGTATATTGTTTGTAATTTGGTGCTTGTAATTTGTGCTTGCCATAAGGAGTAAACATGTCCTGGCTTGAGGCTCTTCTTCTGGGAATCCTGCAGGGCCTGACAGAATTCTTGCCCGTCTCATCAAGCGGCCACTTAGTTTTAGTAGAGAATTTCTTATTGAGAAATAATCCTCCAGGAATTACTTTTGAAATTGCACTTCATATTGGGACGCTCTTTGCCGTTTTCTGTATTTTTAGAGAAGATATCAAAAAGATTTTAATTAGTTTTATTCATCTCTTTAAGACCGGAAAGCATAAGAAGAGAGAAGACCCCTATCTTCGCTTATTGGGCCTTCTACTATTGGGAACCATTCCCATTTCTCTAATAGGTGGTTTATTCAGAGGGGTGATCGAGAGGCTATTTGAATATCCAAGAATGGTCTCTTTAATGCTCATCATAACCGGAATTATACTCTGGGCAACGAAACGCCCTAAGGTAGAGAGAAGAAAACTTAATAGGTTAAATATAAGGGACGCCCTGGGCATCGGCCTTGCTCAAGTGATAGGCCTTATTCCTGGTATCTCAAGGAGCGGGGTGACCATATCCTGCGGCCTCTTTCGGGGACTAAGCAGGGATTCAGCTTATAGGTTCTCATTCCTATTGGCCATTCCCGCTATTATTGGAGCAGCAGGATTAGAATTTAGGAATCTCTCTACCATCCCAAAAGAAAATATCTATCCCTTAATTATAGGAACTATAGCTGCTTTCTTAAGTGGCCTTTTAGCCCTGAAGGCCTTACTCTCTATAATTAAAAAAGGAAGATTCTCATTCTTTGCCTATTATCTGTGGGTCATCGGTTTGCTTTCTTTGGGAGTGTCATATATCGGTTAGCCAGTTGGCCCGTTAGCCAGTTCGCCGGTTAGCCAGTTGATTGAAAGTTGATAAAAGATTGTTCAAAATTTCTGTGGGGAATAGAACCTTGCTTGGATGGAGAGTCTAAGTGATAACAGCCCTAAGAAAGATAAATAGCCTTAAGAAGAAAGGTCTTATAAAGGACTATTGTATAGGTGGGGGGTATGCTTTAAACTACTACATGGAACCGATACTCACCTTTGATCTGGATATTTTTATTCTCATTGATACCGATGAGGATTACTCTCGACTGTATAATTATTTTCGAAGTGAGGGATATAAGATAGAGAATGTCTATATCGTAATAGGCAATCTTCCGGTTCAGTTCTTTCCCAGTTATATTAGCCCCCTCATTGATGAAGCTATAAAAAAGGCAAAGAGGATTAAAATAAAGAATGTGTCTGCTAAAGTCCTTACCGTAGAATATTTGATAGCCACCTTACTGATGGCTTTTAGGCCAAAGGACAAGATGGTTATCCCTCATCTTTTAGAACTGACAAACCGGAGACTACTGAATAATATCTTAGAGAGGTTTAGCGATGAAAAAACTCCTCTGGATAAAAGACTCAGAAGAGTTCTGGAAAGTATTTAGCAAAGAACGCAAAAGGGCGAGAAGAAAGCTTAAGAATCTTCCATTTGCTAAAAAGATTGAAATCTTATCCCAGATGCAAAGACTCTTCCATCAGAGGCAGAAATAAGTTGACCCCGACAGCAGCCCCGACGAGCAGGGAGAGACAGGGTCGGGACTTCCACTACGTTTCAGGAAGAGAAAGGTCGGGGTCGGAGTTTATCTCGCAGAAAGCGGGGCTTCGCTCCGATAAGTTGATACGTTGATAAGAAACAAGACTTTACCTAAGAAGAGTTAGCTGAAATCAAGGCAATAAAATAATGCCTAAGAAATTATTCAAAATCTGCTCAATACTGACTATAGGAATTATTATTGGTTTCATAGTAGGTCTTCTATTTCCCAGAAGCAATTCTTATGTTCAAGTTACATTGAAGAATATATCAGACCAAGATATAACAGACGTTCGTTTAGTACATGAGCATGGTATCTGTTTAGTTGAAAATTTAAAAAGAGATCAATCATCAACAATAAAGTTTATTGCAGGAGGGGAAACGAGTTATACATTATACGTTAAATTCCAAGACGGCCGTGTTATCAATATTGACGATCGGTACGCAGAAAGTGGTTATAAAATTACCGAAACAATCGGCAATCAAGAAATTAAACCAGATTTTGAAGTTTCTTATTGATTACCTCGACATTCGATAACATGGGGTAAAAGATTCAGCGCACAAATGCCCTTCGTTCAAATTCGCCCTTACGGAACTTCTTTTACACCGAATAAAGTGAGGTTAAGATGTCCATAAAAGAGAAGAGAATCAGTGAGGTTATTGGAATATTACTCTTTGCTTTAGCTATCTTCATCTTTATTAGTTTAATCACTTATCATTATGGAGATGTACTCCAGGAGAATACTCCTCCTAATAAACCACTGGGTAACTGGGGTGGAATAGTAGGCGCCTACCTCGCCTACTGGCTATTTTTTGCCTTGGGTCGCATCGCCTCTTTTGCCATCCCGGTAGCCATTACTTTCTGGGGTGGGGTAAAATGCCGGGCAATAAAGATAGAGAAATGGCCTCTAAGAATTGGGGGAATTATCCTTTTATTGCTTTCTTTATGTGCTATTTTAGGTCTATCCTTTAAGGAATACGTGGCCAATTTTCCTGCTGGTGGATATATAGGTTATTTCTTACTTCAACCGCTTTCTGTTTTTGGCAGAATTGGTGCCTATCTCATTGCAGTGACGGCGTTAATCGTCTCTCTACCCTTGGCAGCAGAGGTCTCTTATCCCAAGTTCTTCTCTCTATTGGGAAGAGGGATTCTCTCCTTCTTTCGGGGACTAAAGGGATTATTTTCCCGCAAGCCAAGGCCTTCTAAGCCAGTTACTATTAAGAGGCCGGAGATTAAAGAGGAGAAGGTTGCCCCGGTTTCCAAGAGAGTGAAGAAGATAGCCAAGAAGGCCCCGGAGGAAGAAGAGGCCTATACCCTGCCCGACCTTTCTCTCTTGATCAAGCCAAAGACAGAGGAGGCGAGAGAGGACCTTAAAACGAAGAGTGCCTTATTAGAAGAGACCCTATCTGAGTTTGGGATATCGGCTAAGGTTGTTGGTGCTCTCCAGGGGCCGGTCATTACCAGGTTTGAGGTACAGCCGGCAAAAGGAGTGACCGTCTCTTCCATCACCTCCCGCTCCAATGACATTGCTCTGAAATTGGCTGCCCCCAGTATCCGCATCGAGGCTCCCATTCCGGGGAAGGCGGCCTTGGGGATCGAGGTTCCTAATAAGAGACCTTCCTTTGTTTATCTCTCAGAGATTCTGAGTACCAGGGAGTTCTATGAATCGCCATCAAAACTTACTCTATCCTTAGGAAAGGATATAGCCGGTAGACCGGTAATCGCTGATCTGGCCACTATGCCCCATTTATTAATTGCCGGAACCACGGGCAGTGGAAAATCGGTCTGTATAAACTGTATCATAAACAGTATTCTATTTCAGGCAACCCCGGATGAGGTGAAGTTCCTCTTAATCGATCCCAAGAGGGTGGAACTAAAGGTCTATAATGATATTCCTCATCTCATCACCCCGGTAATTACTGATCCCAAGAAGGCGACCTTGGCTTTAAAGTGGGCGGTGAGGGAGGTGGAGGAGCGGTTCAAATTATTCTCTGAGGTTGGGGCCCGGGATATCGGAAGTTATAATGCCCTCACCAAGGTGGAGAAAATACCCTACATCATTGTCATTATCGATGAGTTAGCCGATCTAATGCTCGTGGCTCCTGTGGATTGCGAGCATACCATCACCCGTTTGGCCCAGATGGCTCGTGCCGTAGGACTTCACGTTGTTCTTGCCACCCAGAGACCATCTGTTGACGTTCTTACTGGCCTCATTAAGGCCAACTTTCCGGTGAGGATCGCCTTCCAGGTGGCAGCAAGGGTTGATTCCCGAATTGTCTTGGATATGAGCGGAGCAGAGAAGTTATTGGGAAGGGGAGATATGCTCTTCTCCGTTCCTTCAAAGGCAAAGCCCATCCGTATTCAGGGTTCGCTCATCACTGATTCTGAAATTAAAAAAATAACCCAGTTTGTTTGTCTCCAAAGAGAACCAGTCTATGTAGAGGATATCTTTGAAAAGAAAGCCCTGTCCCTGCCCAGCACTCCAGAAGAGGATGAATTATATCAGGATGCAGTAAGGGTAATCATTCAGGCAAAAAGGGCCTCGGTCTCCATGTTGCAGAGGAGATTAAAGGTAGGCTATGCCCGAGCAGCAAGATTGATTGACATGATGGAGGAGGAAGGAGTAGTGGGCCCCTATAGGGGAAGCAAAGTAAGAGAAGTGCTGGTTGATGAAAGCCGCCTGAAAAATAGTAACCAGTAACCAGTTAACAGTTTACAGCAAAAGATTACAAACTCCAATACACAAATTACAAATCACAAACAATATACAAATCCGAATGACCGAAATTCCAAACAATACACTTAAAACCAGAAATCCGAAACC
>DRGV01000002.1 GCA_011049955.1 bacterium | reverse complement strand
AGATGTGTATAAGAGACAGGCTCTGACCTATCCCGAGAGGCTTTCCGCGCCCTTAAAGAGACTGGATCTTACTAAGATCAAGGGACTCACCTTTCAGAAGCCGGATACCAGAAAGTTTCCTTGTCTAAAATTAGCCTATGAGGCAGCCAGAATTGGGGGAACGGCACCGGTGGTTTTGAATGCTACCAACGAGATTGCTGTCTCCCTATTCCTAAAAAGAAAGATTGGATTCACGAAAATTCCTAAGATGATTGAGAAAGTATTGAATAGGCATAAGCCGATCAAGAGTCCCGCCCTAAGGGAGATCCTGAAGGCAGATGCCTGGGCGAGAGAGGAAGCCTTAAGATGTTGACCATTTTAGCCACTCTTTTTACTTTCGGTATCCTCATCCTTTTCCACGAGTTCGGCCATTTTCTTGCCTGTAAAAAGATAGGTGTGCGGGTAGAGAAGTTCTCCTTAGGGTTTGGTCCCAAACTTTTTGGGTTTAAGAGAGGAGAGACGGAATATCGTCTCTCTGCCATTCCCCTTGGGGGATATGTCAAGCTGGCGGGCGACGACCCCCATGAGAAGTTAAAAGGAAAGAGATGGGAATTCCTCTCACGTAGCATAGGAGCAAGATTCTTAGTTATCGTAACTGGCCCCCTGGCAAACTTCGTCCTTGCCTTTTTCCTATTCTCCCTTATTTTCGCCGTCGGTATTCCCGGTCTACCCACTGAGGTAGGGGGAGTATTAAAGGATACTCCGGCAGAAAGAGCGGGTCTCGAAATAGGCGATAGAATAGTTGCTATCGAGGGGAAGAAAGTTATACGCGGTGAAGAGATGCAAAGAATAGTCTTTGCCAATCCGGATAAAGAATTAAAATTTACTATCCAAAGAAAAAGTGAGAAGTTTACTCTTACCATAATCCCTGAATCCAAGAAAGTTAAGAACTTATTAGGTCAGGAAGAAAAGATAGGGATAATTGGGATCACCTTTCCTGAAGAACTTATTAAGATCAGATACGGCATAGGAGACGCTATTCAGAAAGGATGGAGACAAACCATAGGCTTGACTGTTTTAACTTTAAAAGGTCTGGGAATGTTAATCAGCGGAAGAGTTCCATTAAAGAGTCTGGCCGGCCCGCTCTTTATCGCCCAGGCAGCAGGAACCGCAGCTCAGGTAGGGTTTACCACTTTATTAGGTTTCATAGCCCTTTTCAGCGTCAACCTATTTGTGATAAATCTCCTGCCCATTCCTCTTTTGGATGGAGGCCACATTCTCTTCTTAGCCTTAGAGGGGATAAGAAAGAAGTCCTTAAGCATCAGGGCCCAAGAGATCACCCAACAGATTGGACTATTTATTATTCTTTTGATATTTGCCATTGTCATCCGTAATGATATTCCCAGATTTATAGATTGGATAAGGGAGTCAATAGCGAGGTAAGATTTGAAACGAAGAAGGACTCATCAGACTTCTATTGGTAGGGTGAAGGTTGGTGGTGGGGCCGCGGTCTCTATCCAGTCCATGACCAAGACAGATACCAGAGATGTATAAGCAACAGTTAAGCAGATTAAAGAGTTAGAGAAAGAGGGCTGTGAGATCATAAGGGTTGCCATCCCAGGCAGGGAGGCAGCAAGGGCAATCCCTGAGATAAAGAGAAGAATTAAAATTCCTCTGGTCGCCGATATTCATTTTGATTACAGATTGGCCTTAGAAGCAATGGAGAATGGAGCGGATGGCATAAGGATAAATCCAGGGAATATCAGAGACAAAAAGAGAATTATCCAGATTGTAAGGAAAGCAAGAGAGAAGGAAATCCCCATAAGGATTGGAGTGAACTCCGGTTCTCTCGATAGAAAGAGATATAAGGGCCCTTTGGCCCAGGCCATGGTAAGGAGTGCCTTAGACTCTATAAAAATATTTGAAAAAGAGAAGTTCTACGATATCATCGTCTCTCTGAAAGCAAGTGATGTTCTAACTACTACAGAAGCCTATCGTCTAATGGCAAAGAGATGTGACTATCCTCTTCATCTGGGAATAACGGCCACCGGCCTTCCCCCCTCTGGAATAATTAAATCTGCTATAGGAATTGGGAGCCTATTACTCAAGGGAATAGGAGATACCATTAGGGTCTCCCTTACTGGTCCACCCCAGGAAGAGATAAGGGTAGGCTATGAGATATTGAGGGCTTTGGGACTACGAAAAGGGATTGAAATTATTGCCTGCCCCACCTGTGGCCGCTGTGAGATAGACCTAATTAAAATAGCCCAACAGGTAGAGAAGCGATTATCTCGGCTACAAGCCACAAGCTACAAGCCACAAGCTAAAGAATTAAAAAGCCTGAAGCCTGAAGCCTGGAGCCTGAAGCCTGCAACACTGAAAGTGGCCATCATGGGCTGTGTGGTGAATGGTCCGGGAGAGGCCCGGGAAGCCGATATCGGCATTGCTGGTGGAAAGAAGATCGGGATAATCTTTAGAAAAGGCAGAGTAATAAAGAAGGTAAAAGAGAAGGATTTAGTCAAAGCACTTTTGGCTGAGATAGAAAATATGATATAAATTACGTTATGCGTTGATGCGTTCATGGGTTGATGCGTTAATGCATTTCGCATTCCGCATTTCGCATTCCGCATTTCGCGTTCCGTATAGTGGGTTTAACGAAAAAGAGACTATTGGGAGATTAATATGAGAATGTCTAAAGGACTATTTCCTACATTGAAGGAAGCCCCGAAAGAGGCGGAGATTGTAAGTCATAAACTCATGATCCGGGCAGGGCTGATGAGGAAACTAGCCTCTGGAATCTATACCTATCTCCCCTTAGGCTATAGGGTGATAAGAAAGATAGAGAATATCATCAGGGAGGAGATGGATAGGGCCGGAGCCCAAGAGGTCCTTCTTCCGGCATTGAGCCCTCAGGAATTATGGGAGGAGAGCGGGAGATGGGGGATCTATGGTCCGGAACTGATGAGGATAAAGGATAGACATGATAGGTTCTTTGGTCTGGGACCAACCCATGAGGAGGTAATCACTGATTTGGTGCGCAGAGAGGTAAAGTCATATAAACAGCTTCCCCTCACTCTGTATCAGATTCAGACCAAGTTTAGAGATGAGATAAGGCCTCGCTTCGGGATGCTGAGAGCTCGGGAGTTTCATATGAAGGACGCCTATTCCTTTGATAGAAATGAGAAGGGTCTGGAGAAGAATTATAAAAGGATGTACCAGACATATCAGAATATCTTTAATAGATGCGGACTGAAATATAAAGCAGTGAAGGCCGATACCGGCCCTATCGGTGGGGATGTCTCCCATGAGTTCATGGTCTTAGCTAAAACGGGCGAGGACCAAATAGTCTACTGTAAGAAGTGTGGCTATGCGGCAAATGTTAATCGGGCAGAGTATCGCAGGTCGCAGGTCGCAGGTCGCAGGTCGCAAATAAAAGAGGAACCTTTAGAGAAAGTGGAGACGCCTGGGATGAAGAGCGTAGAAGAAGTAACCAGTTTTCTAAAATGTAAGCCAGAAAATTTAGTAAAGACTCTAATTTACAAGGTGGATGGAAACCCGGTGGCTATCCTAATCAGAGGGGAGCATGAGGTAAATGAAAGAAAATTAGAAAAACTGCTAAAAGCAAAAGAAATTTCCTTAGCAGACGAGGAAACGATTGAGAAAGTAACCGGTGGACCTTTAGGATTTAGCGGTCCAGTGGGATTGAATCCGACCGCCTCTGGCGGACGGATTGAGATTATCGCTGATTCTGATGTAGTAGGTATGAAGAACATGATTAGCGGAGCTAATGAGAAGGACTACCACTTAATTAATATAAATCTTGATAGGGACTTCAAGGCAGACAAGATCTTAGATATAAGGAGTGTCATTCCTGGAGATCTCTGCCCAAAGTGTAAGATAAAACTTATCTTCTCCCGGGGGATTGAGGTGGGCCATGTCTTCAAATTGGGAACCAAATATTCCAAGGATTTGAAAGCCACCTTCTTGGATGAGAAGGGAAGAGAGAGGCCTCTGATCATGGGCTGCTATGGCATTGGTCTGGACAGGATAATGGCTGCCAACATAGAGCAGAACCACGATGAAAATGGAATCATTTGGCCATCCTCCATCGCTCCCTATCAAGTTTTAGTTTTAATCGTAAATAACCAGGATAAAAAACAAATCAAAATAGCAGAAGAGGTCTATAATTCCTTAGAAAAAGAAGGGATAGAGGTCCTCTTTGATGATAGAGACCTGAGGGCAGGCGCGAAGTTCAAAGACGCTGATTTAATGGGCATTCCCTTAAGAATCACCATCGGCAATAAAGCAATGAAAGGAAAAAAGATAGAGATAAAGATTCGCAAGAACAACAAAGTCCACGAAATCGATAGAAAGAACCTCATCCCCAAAATCCAATCCTTCCTGAAGTAAACAAAACTTAAAAACTGCATAATCCGCCGCCGCAATCCCGCACCTTTATTTCAGGGGATTGTTCAATTTGCTTTAAAAATATGTTGAAAGGTGCGGGATAAAATTTTTCTTGCATTTCGAATATATTTGTGTTATAGTATTATCACCTTAGGATTTGCTTCTCAGGAGTGGGCTTAACCCACTCCTTTCTTTTACCACAGAGGTCACAGAGAAAAATATGCATTTGGAGGCAATGGTGATGGGAAAGGTGAATGAGGAAGTAGAGAAGATAGTTCTTTCTATTTTAAAGGAAGAGGGGATGGAGCTGGTAGATATTGAGTATAAAATGGGAAGGGGTAGAGGTATACTACGTCTTTACATTGATAAACCGGGCGGAGTGAAGATAGATGACTGCGAAAGAATAAGTAAGAGAATAGACCCCAGATTGGAGAGGTCTGATATCATAAGAGGCCATTATCTCTTAGAGGTCTCCTCCCCTGGCCTGGATAGGCCATTGAAGAAGGAAGCGGACTTTAAGAGATTCAGGGGAAGACTGATTAAGGTAAAGACCTTCTCACCTATCGATAACCAGAAGACATTTGTGGGAACCCTGAAGGATTATAAAAAGGATTATAAAAAGGATTATAAAGAGGAAATAGTTGCCCTGGAAACCCGGGAAGGAAAAGTTATAGAAATCCCGATGAAGAATATAGCCAAAGCCAACTTACACGAATAATTGGTAGTATCCAAATGGCCAAAAAATAAATCAGCAGATCAGAAAATCAGAATATCAGTAGGAAGGGTATCAGAGGATCAGAACATCAGGTAGGAAATTTTACATAACCTGATAATCTGGTATTCTAATATTCTGCCCACTGATTTACTGGTATCCTGATATACTATTTGACTTGTTTGGTGTTTCGATATTAGAATTTAGAATTTAAAATAGTTTCGTTTTCTGTTTTATGTAAATTCGTGTTTATAAGGAGAAAAGAATGAGTATTGAGTTAAAGGAATTAATAGAAGAGATACGGAGGGAGAAGGAGATTGAGATAGGGGTCATTGTGGAGGCTCTACGCTCCGCCCTCCTATCTGCCTACAAGAAGCACTTTGGCTCCAGCGAGAATGTGACCATCGATATTAGTCCAGATACCGGGAGACTGAAGGTATTGGCCAAAAAGAAGGTAGTTAAGGAAATAGAGGATCCCGGGATAGAGATAGAGAAGGAAGCAGCCCGGAAAATAAAGAAGGGGGTGAGATTGAATCAGGAGATAGAGGTTGAGATTACCCCCAGGGAGTTTGGCCGGATTGCCGTCCAGACAGCAAAGCAGGTAGTCACCCAAAGAATAAGAGAGGCAGAAAGAGAAAAAATATATCAGGAGTACAAGGAGAGGGAGGGGGATATTGTTACGGGAATCGTCCAGCGCAGTGAACACAAAACAGTAATCGTGACCCTGGGAAAGATAGAGGCCATACTGCCCGTAAGGGAGCAGATTTTTGGTGAAGATTATAGATATGGGGATAGGATAAAGACCTACATCCTGAGTGTGCGAAGGACGCCCAGAGGCCCCCAGATCATACTCTCCCGTACCCATCCAGGGTTGGTGAGGAGACTCTTTGAATTAGAGGTCCCTGAGGTATACGAAAAGATTGTTGAGATAAAGAATATTGCCCGGGAGGCTGGAGGGAGGACAAAGATCGCCGTCTCCTCAAAAGATGCCAATGTCGACCCCGTGGGTTCCTGTGTGGGAACCAGGGGAGCAAGGGTCAATTCCATCATTCAGGAACTAAGAGGAGAGAAGATCGATATCATCCCCTATAATGAGGATGCGGTTGCTTTTGTCTCGAGCGCTCTAAAACCCGCCCAGGTGCAGGAGGTCATTGTCCATAAGGAAGAGGGGGGGGATGGAGGTCATCGTTCCCAAGGATAAACTCTCCCTGGCCATTGGCCGGAAAGGACAGAACGTTCGCCTGGCAGCAAAGCTGACTGGTTGGAAGATAGATCTTAAGAGCCCGGAAGAGAAGGCCTTGGAGGAGAAGACAAAGATAAAGTTGACTGAACTACCGGGCGTGGGAGCAAAGAGTGCCCAGGTTTTAGAAGAAGCAGGCTTTAAGAACGTAGTCGATATCGCTCAAAGTAAAATAGAAGATTTGACAAAAGTCAAGGGAATCGGAAAGAAGAGCGCTGAAAAGATCCTAAAGGCAGCCAAGGACTTGATAGGAGAAGGAGAAGAGAAAGTGAGAAAGTGAGAAAGTGGAATGATTAAATTCCAAATCCCAAATTACAAATCACAAACAAATTACAATTCCCGAATGACCAAATGACCAAAACAAAAACAAATAAGCGAATCAGATTATTTTTTTATTAACTTATCAACGTATCGACTTATTTACTTATTAACTTATCAACTTATCAACTGAATTGAGGGAGGAATAATATGGTTGAGAGAATGAAGGTATATGAACTGGCCAGGGAGTTAGGAATGACGAGTAAGGAACTCCTTGCCCAGTTAAAGGACCTGGAGATTGAAGTTAAGAGTCATATGAGCGTTCTCATTAAAGAGGAGATAGAGAAGGTCATTGCTCAGATAGAAGAGAAGGAGAAGCCTGCAACCCTGCCTGCCGACGAGGCCCTGCACCGTATGGTTCAGGGCGAGGCAGGCGCAGAGATCGCAGAA
>DRGV01000001.1 GCA_011049955.1 bacterium | reverse complement strand
GGATCTCCCCGAAAATCTTTTCCAATTTTATCTATCTCGTCCAATAGGAAGACTGGGTTCTTGCTCTTGGCCTTCTTCATGGCCTGAATAATGCGGCCGGGGAGGGCCCCGATATAGGTCCTTCTATGGCCCCTAATCTCTGCCTCATCCCTTACTCCACCAAGGGAGATGCGGACGAAGTTTCTGCCCAGGGCCCGGGCGATAGAGCGAGATAGGGAGGTCTTGCCACACCCTGGAGGACCTACGAAACATAGAATGGGTCCCTTCATCTTATCCACTAATTTTCTCACTGCAAGGTACTCTAATATCCTCTCCTTGGGTTTCTTCAGGTTATAGTGGTCCTCTTCCAATATTTTTTCCGCCTTTTTTATGTCCAGCTTATCCTTGGTCTCAATTGCCCAGGGTAGGGAGACGAGCCAATCGACATAGTTTCTTATTACCGCGGCCTCAGCACTCATGGAAGGCATCTGGGAGAGTCGATCCACCTCTTTTAGAGCCTTTTCCTGGGCCTCTTTGGTCATCTTGGCCTTCTTAATCTTATTCTTCAATTCTGCAAGCTCATCTATTACCTCACCCTTCCTCCCCATCTCTTTCTGGATGGCCTTCAGTTGTTCACTTAGATAATACTCCTTCTGGGTGGTGGTCATCTGCTTCTTCACCCTCTCCCGGATCCTTTTCTCAATTCCCAGGATCTCATTCTCCCGGTTCAAGATCTGAGCCAACCTCTCCAGTCTCTCTGTGGGATCCAGGGCCTCTAAGATGGCCTGCTTATCCTTTGTCTTCAGGGCGAGGTGGGCAGCGATGATATCCGCCAATCTTCCCGGCTCCTCAACATTGATGACGCTCATTAAGGTCTCAGGAGGGACCTTTCTATTGAGCCTCACATAATCCTCAAACTGAGAAGTGACCGACCTCATCAATCCCTCCATCTCCACAGTTTTCAGAATGGCCTCCTCCGGCCTCTCTATTCTCACCTGAAAGAACTTCTCCTGCAAGAGATACTTTATCACCTTTGCCCGAGAGATTCCTTCCACTAATATCTTGGTGGTCCCATCAGGAAGTTTTAAGAGTTGTAGAACCTCAGCCACGGTACCGATATCAAAGATATCATTTGGAGTGGGTCTCTCAATATTCCCTGCCTTCTGAGCCACCAAGAGGATGAAGCGCTCATGGAGCATGGCCTCATCTAAGGACTTGAGGGATTTCTCCCTACCTACGAAAAGAGGAATGATCATATGGGGGAAGACCACCATCTCCCTTAAGGGTAGAAGGGGTAGGGTAAAAGGAATCTTCATCTCCCTCTTTTTCTTTCTCTCAAATCTCTCTGCCATTCTCTACTCCTTAACACGGATGGGCACGGATTAAAAGATACAGATTAGCACTGATGCGCATTAATAAATCCGTGCTAATCAGTTTAATCAATCTGTGCTAATCCGTGATTACTTGCGGGTGATAATTACCTTATCAATGATCCCATAGGCCTTGGCCTCCTCAGCACTCATCCAGAAGTTCCTTGCGGTATCCTTTTCGACCTTCTCTATTGATTGACCGGTATGCTTTGCCAAGATCTCATTCAGTCTCTTTCTGGTTCTCATCAATTCCTTGGCCTCAATATCAACATCTATTGCCGTGCCTATTGCCCCTCCAGAGGGCTGATGGATCATGATCTTAGCATTGGAAAGGGCAAACCTCTTTCCCTTCTTCCCTGCTGCTAAGAGCAAAGCACCAGCTGAGACTGCCTGGCCAACGCATATGGTTGAGACATCGGGCTTAATATACTGGATGGTATCATAGAGGGCAAGCATTCCCGATACTGCTCCCCCGGGTGAATTGATGTACAGGGCAATATCTTTATCAGGATCTTCTGCCTCCAGATAGAGGAGGCGGCCGATGAGACGATTGGCATCAATATCGGTCACTATTGGTCGGCCTTCTTGATCTACAGAGCTGGCACCCAAGAAAAGGATGCGGTGCTTCATGAGACCGACAAAGATATTGGCTAATTCCTCCAATTTCCATCTCTCCTTCAATTCCCCTTCATTCATTTCTTTCCCCTCCCTTCTATACGCAGATTGCCGCTGATTCTGATGCGAAGGGTAAGAGGAGAAATAAGGGGGGTTAGAGGGTTAAGGGGGGTAAGGGGGTAAACTCTCTTAACCCTTTTCACCCCTTCTACCGTTATCTGCGTCCCTATTCCGTTTACTCTTCCTTGCCATCTGCGCTAATCTGCGTTTTGGCGTTTTTGTCTTAAACTTTGGCGTCTTGGTGTTTTCTCCTTTCTTTCACCTTTTTTTCCTTTATTCTTGCTTTATCTACAATGAGTTCCAATGCTTTCTTTAATCTTATCTCTTCCCTCAAGCCAGCCAGATGGCTTCTCTCCTTTTGGAAGAACTCTTCCAAGTCTTCTTTCTTCTGACCACTTGCCTTAGCCATCTCTTCTATTCTTTTCCCAATCTCATCCTCACTCACTTCAATATTCTCTTTCTTTCCAACCTCTTCCAGAATAAGGGTATTCCTTACTTTTTTTTCTGCGCTGGGGCGATATCTCTCTTTTAACTTCGTCTCTTCAATCCCCATCCTCTTAGGGTCTATACCCGAATAGCGCATTCTGGTCAAGGCCTCTTCAACCATGGCCTCTAATTCCCTCTCAACCATGGCCTGAGGAAGAGGAAAGGGGGTTTTTCTTATCAACCAATCCATTAGGTTATCTCTCAAAATCCTTTCGCTATGTTCTCTTTCATATCTCTCTAAATCTTCTCTGATTCTTCTCTTTAGTTCCTTTAAGCTACTGGACTTTAAATCTTTGGCAAATTCATCATTGATTTCAGGGAGATTCTTCTCCTTAATCTCCTTTAAATCTACCTTAAAGAGAACCTCTTTCCCAGCCAATTCCTCACTG